>JBKJZU010000463.1:0-10642 GCA_046715015.1 Micropepsaceae bacterium | reverse complement strand
TTTCTAGGCGCCGGCGGTTCTTGGTTCATTGGCCCGGCGGCCGAGCGCTGGGACATGGCGATGATGATCCGCCAGCGTTCGCTGGAATCCTTCATTGCGTTCGCGACCACAGGCTTATGTCGCGGGCATGGGCCACCGCACGGCCGCTGTTGAGGACTCGCGCTTGCTGCCGTTGGTGGAGGTTTAAGCGAGCCGCTTTTCGAAGAAGCGGCTGCGCTCGATCTGGTCCGGGCGCATCGCGCGATAACTGCCGAAGGCTTCGCACGCACGAAAGCCCGCGCTTTCGTAGAGCCGCATTGCGGCGGTCAGCGTGTCGCCGGTTTCCAACATTAGCCGCCGGTAGCCTTTAGCCCGTGCCTCCTGCTCGAGCCGCGCCACAATGGCTTGCGCCACGCCGGTTCCGCGTGCGCTTCGCCGTACATACATGCGCTTCACCTCGGCAAATCCGTCGTCGAACGCAACGCCGCCGCATCCGACCGCGTCGCCGTTTACGCGCGCGATAAAGAACGCGATGTGCGGTTGGAACACCTGCGCGACGCTGAGCCCGTGGCGCTGATGCGCCTCGTAGCCCTGGCTCAGTTCGGCTTCGAGTTCCTCTATCAACGCGTGTGCGTCGTCAGTCGGACCCGTTACCTGTTCAAGCGTGATTGTCATGCCTCCACCCGCCAGATCATGGCGCTTTGTGCAAGGGACAGAGTGAGTGTCTCATTCCGGTACGTCGCTGCCGTGTCCGTGCTTGCTGCTGCACTCAATGGTTGCGAGTTAATTGGTTGCCGCGTTCACGGTGATTCGAAATTCAACCTCAGTGTGTCGCGCCGGTGACTTCTCGCGACAAGGGTAGGGGTCTTTAGTTCCCTTGAGTTCCGGGCTGGCGAGTTGGGCGCCGTGAAGGTCCGGAGCGATGGGTAGTTACGTTGGACATCTGGGCCATCCTCTCGCGGATCGCGGAGAGCATCGCTCGCCTTTGGAACGAGGCGACGGCGGTGCTCGTGAGCATGCCCGCGCCGCAGTTGATTGCCGGTGCCTGCGTTCTCATCGCGGCGCTGATGCTGGTCGTCGCGTTCGTGAGGCCGCGGCGGGAGCCTGCGCCTTCGCTGTTGGCACCAGCAGGACCCGCGCGCGGAAACAAGAAGCGCAATCGTAAGGTTCCTCAAGCCTTCGACGAGCAAGAGGAAGCGGGTGTGCGGCCTGCGGAGTTTTCTTACCGAGCACAGGAAGAGGAATTGCTGCTTCCGGCCATGCGGGAAATTGCGCCTGCACGCCGGCCCGAACCGCGTTTACAGCCGGGTTCGACGGTCAACGTCTTCGGCCGCGACTACCGCGTTCCCGAGTTCGACGAACTGGATGTGCGCAAGCCGCCGAAGGTGAAGCCGCGCAAGCCGCCGCTGCGGCCGTGGCGGTCGATGGAGCCGCAGAGTCAAACGCTGGTCGCGCAGCATCAATCGTACGAACCGAGCCCGTTCCAAGAGTGGGAGCCGCTTGAGCCGCAGCAGTATGCGTACGAACGGCAAGTGCCGATGCAGGTTCTCTCAACGCGCGAGATTCTTTCGCGCCTTGAGGCGCGTCGCGGCTCACGCGTGATCGCGATTATCCACCGCGAGAACATGGCGCGCGACCGGCTGGACGCCGTCGACCTCGAAGATGCGCTGACCGCGATCCGCAAGACGCCAAAAGACCGCCCGCTCGACGTCATTATTCACTCGCCCGGCGGCTGGATTTCCTGCGCGCAGCAGATCGCGCGTGCCATCAAGGCGCATCCTGCAAAGACGACGGTCTTCGTTCCGTATTTCGCGCTGGGGTCCACTTCGTTCATGGCGTTCGCCGCCGACGAAGTGGTGATGAGCCAGCACGCGGCACTGTCGCCCGTCGATCCGTTCGTCGCCTATGGTTCGGCGTCGTCGGTTCTGGCCGGGATCAAGAACAAGCCGATCGACCGCGTGGCGGACGAGACAGTCATCTACGCCGACTTCGCGCGCAAGCTGCTCGACGAAACGCGCCGCGTGACCTGCGAGCTGATGCATGACGGCAAGGAACATTGCGGCGCCTGCCGTCTCGCCGACGAACTCGTGAGCGGCAAGTCCTATTCCTGGCGCGCGATCTCGCCGATCGCGGCGAAAGAATTGGGCATGCATGTTTCAATTGCTATGCCTTCGGAAGTCTATGACCTCATCCGCTCGTGCCGCCGCGACAACGAGCAGTCGGCAAGCGTCGCTTACCTCGACTACGAGCGCACGCCGGCGCGCGCGCAGTCTGCCGTGCCGCCGCCCGAACGCCAACGCGTCGATCTTGCCGGCGCCATCGACAGCAGCGTCGTCTATATCGACCGCTCCCACGCACCGAAGAAGCGCCGCGCCGTGCGCCACGAAAACCTGGTTTGGCTCGCGCATTCTGGCGGTCACGTTCCGGAAGCCGCCGTCGACCGCGCGAAGACGATCATCCGGCGCATCGAGCAAGAGCGCGGTTCGCGGGTCATCTGCGTGATCCATGGCGAGAACATGGAGAACGAGGCGTTCGACTTCGACGACCTCGAAGACGTCTTGAGTGCGATCGTCACCAGCGACACGTCGCGTCCGCTCGACATCGTGCTTCATACGCAAGGCGGCAACTCATTCACCGGCCGCCAGATCGCCCGCGCGATCAAAAGCCACCAAGCGCGCAAGACGGTCTTCGTGCCGTACTTCGCGATGTCGGCCGGATCGCGAATCGCACTCGCCGCCGATCAGATCGTGATGGGTGCACATGCGATGTTGGGTCCGATCGACACGCAGCTTTATGCAGGTCCGGCACCGTCGATCGTGCAGCTGTCGAAGGTGAAGCCGTTCGAGTCGATCAGCGACGAGTACCTGATCCTTGCCGAGGAAGCGCGTAAGATCATCCAAGAAGGCCGCGCCACCGCGCGCGAGCTTTTGCAGGGCAGCTACACGGCGGACGGTTCGACTGCGATCGCCGAAGAACTCATCTCCGGCAAGTGGACGCACGGCTTCCCGATCACCGCGCAGGCGGCTTACAACATGGGCTTGAACGTCGCGACCGGCATGCCAGAACTCTTCTACGACCTCGTCCGCTGTTTCCGGCATTCGGACGGCGAGGAACCGAGCGTCCTGTTCCTGCCGCGCTAAGACTTCGCCCGGCACGATTGCCACAGCGAACCAAATTCGCTTGCCGCGCGAAAAGCGTCGCCTCCGTGCACCAGGCGCGCCGGTTCCCTGAGGGCGTTAAGCAAAAGAAATTGCCCGCTCGCTATGCCAGGCCTAGCCTCTAAGAACTGCCGCGCGAGCGATTGCGCGGTGCGCGTGGGATCGCGCCGGTAAGCGTTGGGGGTAGTGCACATGGATCTGGCCGTCATGTCGACGGAAACGGCTCTGTTGATCGCAGGCGCCGCCGTCGGTCTTGGGTTGTTGGGGCTCGTGATCGGGATACTGTTCCCGCAGGAACCGCCGACCGAAGAAGAAAAGCTCGCCGCGAAAACTTCGATGAAGGTCGTTGCTGCCGCCGAGCCCGTGCCGGAAGATCCGCTCGTCGCGAACCGCCGCTTCTTCGCGATCCTGTCGAAGGCGTTGTCGGTCGATGAAACGGCGCCCGCAGGTCTCGCTGCCTTGCACGCAAACCTCACTGCCGATGTGTTCATGGAGCGTATGCAACTTGCTGCGCGCTCGTGGCGTCCCGACGGCTTTGCCATTGGCGCGCGCAGGCTGGCGCTCAAACCCGACGGCGCGCCGCCGGATCAGATCGCCGCCAAAGTGCTTGAGGGCTACGAGCAACTGAAGGCCGGCCACGTGAAGGAATCGATGGAGGCGTTCCTCGCTGCGATCGAGGCTACGAAATCCGGGAACGCGAGCGACCCGTGGGCGCATGCCTGGTCGGCATTTGCGTGGCGAGGCTTGGCATTGATCGCCGAAGAATCTGGGGATGTTCAGGCGACGATGGCGGGCGTGAAAGTGGCCTTCCAGTCGATGGTGAACGCGGTACAGGTAGTGTCGCGACCCCAGTGACGCAATCTAGGGACGGTGTTCCGCGCCGCCCCTGATGCCCTAAGCTTGGCCACCATGGATTGGCGCACAATACTTTTCGGTTGGCCGCCGCGCGACAAGCCGGCGCCGAAAGACACACCGGTGGAGGCCGATGCGGCTCCTTCCGGCGGCAACGGCGGCGAAGATGCCGTCTACGCGCACGTGCCTGAGACCGAACTCCGCGGCTCGCAGCAACACCGTTGGCTGTTCGATGACGGCGTCCTGCATTGGAATCAGCACCGCCACGAAAAGGACTTCGCTCCGAAGTTCGCCGGTGTGAACTTCGTGAAGGAAGCGGCGAAGACGCGCCTCTGGGGCCGTCCGGCCGATATCGTGGGCGAAGAGCGCGTTGTGCTCACCGGCGTCGATTGGAAATTTGCCGACCTGCAAGGCGCGACGCTCACGCGTGCCGACTTGCGCCACGCGCGCTTGACCGGCGCGAACTTGCGGAACGCAAATCTTGCCGGCGCACTCTTGAATGCAGCCGACCTCACGGATTGCGATCTGCGCGGTGCCAACCTCGATGGTGCGCAATTTGCCCGCGCCAGTCTTGCTCGTGCGAATTTATCGGGCGCCAGCATGAAGGGCACAAACTTCGCCTGGGCGAACCTGACGCACGCGGTGATCGGCGCGAAGAACTTGAGCGACGTGAACATGTTCGGTGCGATCCGCGAAGGCCTTGTCGGCGACGTCCACCCGCGCCCGCGCACCGCAGCCGAATAGCGCTACTGCGGCGCGACCGCTGGTGGATTGGCCGTCATGCCGCCCTCGGTCGTGCTGTGGCCTTCGAGATTTTGCGGCACGCGCGCGACCTGCGTTTCATAAATGCGCAAAACCGCGACCAACAGGACACCAACAAGCACCAGCAAGACGCCGTTCTGAAGGCGTTCGCGAAATTTGCTCATTGCGGTGTGCTCCCCCGGGGGTTTCGCCCCTGGCGCGAGTTGGCTAAGGTCCCTGCCAAGTTTAGCCGTTTCCGGGGGAACAATGAATCGATCGATAGCGGCCACGTTGGCGGCGCTTGCGATGGCGGTTCAAGGCTGCAGCAGCATGAACGTCTTTGGCGGATCGGAGGCCCCTCCGGCGTCTCCTGGCGATGTCGCTCGCGCGACCGAACCAAATCAGCCGCCGGAAAAGGCTCGTCTGTCGCGGTTCGATGTCGATACGGACGGCAACGTCAAAAAGACCGAACTTGAAGAAACGCTGAAAGCCGACTTCAAGAAGGAAGACGTGAATGGCAACGAGGCGTTGGATCCGGCCGAAGCACGCGCTTTGAACGAGCGGCTACGTGCGGATCCCGGCACTTCACCTGTCTTCGATTGGAACGCCGACGGCCGCCTCGTTTATGCCGAGTTCGCCACGCAGTGGCGCACGCTGTTCGACCGTACCGACCGGAACGGCGACGGTATGGTCGATCCGGACGAGATCAAATTCTCCGGCCGCGAGCGCAAACCGCGTGCGCTGCCGCAACCGACGTTCAGCGGCAAGGATGGCCGCCCGCCCGGTTCGCCGTAAGCGAATGAACCTCGCCCGTCGCAGCATCGCCGGCCTTGCCCGCGCGCTGGCGGTGGGAAAGACGACGAGCCGCGCGCTCGTTGAGGCGGTCCTTGAGTCAATCGCGAAGGACGAAACGGCATTCACGCGCGTGAGTGCCGCGCGCGCACGCACCGAAGCCGACCACGACGACCGCATGCGCAAATTGGGCGCGGCGTCCGGTGCGCTCGCCGGCATCCCGATCTCGGTCAAGGATCTCTTCGACGTCGCAGGCGAGCCGACGCCGGCTGGCTCTGGCGTGTTGCGCGACGCGGCACCTGCGCTCAACGATGCGCCGACAGTCGCGCGGCTTCGTGCGGCAGGCGCGGTCGTGGTCGGCCGCACGCATATGAGCGAGTTCGCGTTTACCGGGCTCGGACTTAACACCCGCGGCGTCGCGTGTCCGAATGCGTACGATCCGGCGCGAGTTCCCGGCGGGTCGAGTTCCGGCGCGGCTGTCTCCGTCGCACGCGGGCAAGCGGCGGTTGGTCTCGGCACAGATACCGGCGGGTCGGTTCGAATCCCGGCCGCGTTCAACGGCCTCGTCGGCTTCAAGCCGACGCAAGCGCGCATCACGCGCGACGGGGCGTTCCCGCTCTCCGAAACGCTCGACAGCATTGGGCCGCTCGCGAACACCGTGGCCTGCTGCGATCTTGTTGATCGCATCCTTTCGGATCGGCCACGCGCGATTCATCCGGAGCTGCCGGTCGCGAGTCTCCGCCTCGCCATACCGACGGACTTTGTTCTAGACGATCTGGATCAGGCCGTTTCCGCGGCATTCGACTGTGCGATCTCGAATTTGAGCGCGGCCGGCGCGCGTATCGAACGCATCCGCATCGAAGCGTTGAACGCGCTGCCCGGCCTCTTCGCAAAGGGAACGATCGCAAACGCTGAAGCCTATGCCATTCACGCGCGTGCGAATTTCTTCGAGAGGAAGGAGCAGTACGACCCGAATGTGCTCGCGCGTATCGAAATGGGTGGCCGCATGACGGCGGCGGACTACATCGGCCTCACAAGGGCTCGCACTGCGATGATCGGCGAAGTCGCGGCGATCACGGCTCCGTACGACGCACTCGTGCTGCCAACGACGCCGCAAGTCGCTCCACGCGCGGCCGACGTTGCGGACCCGGCTGCGTTCTCGCGCGCCAACGCACTCGCGCTGCGGAACCCCGGCATCGTCAACTTTCTCGACCGATGCGCGATCAGCCTGCCGATGCAAGATGCCGGCGCGCTGCCGTGCGGCTTGATGCTCGTCGGCGAACATATGGGCGATGCGAGGCTGTTCGCCGTCGCCGCCGCTGTCGAGGCTGTCCTTCGGAAACGCTAAGCCGCGGTCGCTGACGACGTCAGCGCCAGTTCTTTCGGCCACGGGATCGCAACCCCGCTGCCGAACGACAGCGTCTGCGGCAACGCAACGGGTTTGGCGACCCGCGCGAACAGAGCTGTCTCTTCGCACTTGATCGTTCCGCTGCCCGAAACCTTGCCGATCTGTGCGTGCATGATGCGCCCATCTTGGACGCGCAAGATTGCGGCCTCTACATTCAGGGCAACCGTTACATCGAACTCGAACTCCGCGCCGATCGGCGATTGATCGAGCATGATCTGGAGTTTTGGCCGATGGATGGATTGGATATCGTGCTTGCCGAGCGCGTGATCGACGAGTTCTTCGCGCGGAAATCTCGAGCGGTCGAGGTATTGCTTGAGTTCACGCCGCGTTGTCCATGCCGAGGTCAGAATGTCGACCAGCGGCACCGCCAGCGCACCTCGCAACGCTTCCGTCACGCTTTGCGCCACGTGGTTCTGCAGTAGCGACGGCGCCGTCGAGAGCAACGCCTGCGTGCCGCGCATCACAGCGGTGCCGTACAGCGCATTCAAACCGTCCTTGCTCGCCTTTGCGTCGTCGACGTCGAAGAACTGCAGCAGCGTGAGGTCGTTTTGTGAGGTCATGCGGCGGCTCCGTGTGGCGTAATGGTAATTGTCGTCTGGCGAGCGCTTACCGATGCGTGCGCGCGCACCGCAAAACGCAGGCTCATGTCCGGTTCGTCCGCCGTGATCGATACCGTGGGCCGGCTGCGCCCATCGGTGAGGATGTTCGTCGTCAACCTGGCCAGCGTGCGGCGGCGATATGAGTGCCTGTAGAGTCCGGCGCCGCCGATCAGGAAGGCGGCCGCGCCGAACACGGCCCACATGGGCGGCTCGCGTAGGGGCTGTACGGCGTCCGGCTTGGCTGCGGCTGGTGCAACTTCAGCGGGCGTGATCGGTATCGTGATCACGGCATCTTGCGACGCGTCCGACGGCAGTTCGGCGACGGTGATCTCAGGTTGCGTTTCTTGCGGCGGCTGATCTTGCGTAGGCTGAGCAATGTTGGCAGGCGGCGTTTCGATAGGAGCCGCACGCGTCGGCATCGGAAATGCTTCGGCAACGAGTTCGGGCACCGGCGGCGGAACGTCTTCCTCGTCGTTGAGTGCAGGATCTTCAACCACGTCCGACTCAACGGTCGTGCTCGCTATGCGAACGAAGTCCACACCGTCGACGAGAAGGTTGCCGGGGTCTCGTGTTGTGAGGCGCAAGGCGGCAATGCGATTGTCTTCCGTCCGGACCAGTACCTGATGGGCGATGCCGTCCGCGGCGATCCAAGTGCCGCTGCGCTTGAAGACGCGACCTTTTGCGTCCAGCGCCTCGACGTTCGCCCAGATGCGCCCGTTTGCCGTCGTTCGTACGTCGGCTTTCGCGGTCGCGACGGGCGCTTTGAAGCGGAACGTCACCGGCGTCGCCGGTGCTTGATCGGCCGTGTAGAGCTCGCGACCGTTGCGCATGCTGTCGATCACCACCAACTTGCGCTCGAAGCCAACGCGCGGCGACACGACCACAAGCTCAGGTGCCGGTGCCGAGTTCTCAACGACGGGCGCCGGCCTCTCGACGACGGGTGGCATGGCCACCGTGACCGGCGTGTCGATCGTGCGCCGCAAGTGGCACACACCGATCGGACGTTCCTTGCCCGGGCGTACGTAGGTGAAGTTTCCGCACTTCGCGTTCGCGGCGCACGCCGTGCGGCATTGTGCAAGCTCTGCGCGTTCGTCGTGTGGCCGGACAATGACCCCGCCGAATAGACTGCGCGGCAGCGACGTGACGACGTCGCGATATTGCTGGGGATCGACGGTCTGTTCGCCGATCGGGATCATGCGATAGTCTTTGAGTTCGCCTTCGGGTTTTATCGCGAGAACCAAGAAATCGGTCGCCGACGCGGGCTCGTCCGCTGCATGCGCGAACGTCAGCGCGGCGAGCGCTGCGAACACAAACGAACCAATCAGACCCCAGAGGCGCTTGGCGGCCATTAACCCAATCTCTCCGCCGAATCACTTCACAACGAAGCTAAGACCGGGTCGCCGCCAATTCGAGGGGCGGGGCCAATCCGTCAGTTCGGTAGAGGTGACTTTGGCTTGCGGCGGAAGTGGCTGGCAATGCGGTTGATTCGGTCGGTCCAAACGCCGCCGGGGAAGTCCTGTGGAAATGCCTGCGCTTCCGCCAGGTCGTTGACGCCCTCATAGTCCCATCGGCGACCGTTTCCTACGATTGGACCTGTCACGAACACCAGTGTGCCAGCCCGATTCATGCGCTCTAGGAACAAATTCGGCCAGCCCCAGAACAAGAAAGTGGTGTTCGAGGGCACCATCACGATCGTGTCATGGCACGCCGCGGGGATCGAACCGCTCCACCCATACGCGATGTAGCTCAAACCACAACTTGCGAGAGTCTTCCGCGACATCGCGCGAAACTTGGGGATACGCTCCTTCAGGCGCGCGATCGGCGCGGCGCCGCCATAGGCCATCAGTTGATCGCGACGCGCCTGCGGCAGTTGCAGCAATCGCTCGGCAAGCAGATCGCCTTCCGCCGGATCGTTGCTCTTGATGTTGATGAGAAAGCGCCGCTCGGGAAACGCCACGAACACTTCCTCCATTGTCGGCATCAGCCCGACAG
This sequence comes from Micropepsaceae bacterium, assembly GCA_046715015.1. Lineage (GTDB taxonomy): Bacteria > Pseudomonadota > Alphaproteobacteria > Micropepsales > Micropepsaceae > SZUA-430. Next base: position 1,121 of record JBKJZU010000463.1, on the reverse strand, counting down.
CCTTGCCGCGGAATGGAAACGTCTTGCCGCCGTCAGCCGTGTAGCCGTAGCCGATGTCGAGCGTCTTCAGATAGCTCATCGCCTGTTCGCGCGTGATGCCTTTGCCTTCCGTGCGGCAGTCGACCGTCCAATCGTGGAACACCGCGAACTGACCGTCCGTGGTCGGATGAATGTCGAACTCGACGATATCGGCGCCCGCATCGAATGCCGCCTGCATCGAAGCGATCGTGTTCTCGAGGAAGGAATGCTCCGGCGGAAAGATGCGTGTTGCCGTGCAGGTCTCGTTATCGAGATCGTCGCGATGATAAGTTTGTGCCATTCCCCGATGTGCGAGCAAGGTGGTCGGAGCGGTGTATGACGACCAGAACGATCCGTTCCAAAGTGCGAGCGCGACGACAAGCCCGACGAGCGCGCCGATCACGATTGCGAACCACTTCAAGATCGCCCACACCAACCACATACCATTCCCCATGCAGACTCGTGCGAGTTAATACCCGAACGCGAGCTACGGCCAGCGCGCGAAGGCTTGTGTCTCGTCTCAGTGTGACCAGTGAACGTTCGGCGGCCTAACCCGGCGCGGGCCTGGCGCGCTGGTTGTAGAGCAATTTACGCAACTGCTCTTGCTCGTCCTTGCTCAGCTTCGATGCGTCGATCGAAAGGTCCGACCCGACAGCCATGCCGCGCTTCACGCCGGGCCGTTCGTCAAGTTCATCCATCCAGCGTTTGACGTGCCGGAACTCTTCCATGTCTTGGCCGTAGGCTTTGTAGTTCACCGACCACGGATACGAAATCATGTCGGCGATCGTGTATTCCTTGCCCGCTAGATACGGGCGGTCGTAGAGGCGGTTGTTCATCACGCCGAAAAGGCGGTTCACCTCATCCGTGAAACGGCGCACCGCGTAACTCTGTTCGCCCTGGCTCTCGCCCAGTCTGCGGAAGTGGCCGGCCTCGCCGAACTTCGGTCCTTGGTTCGCCATCTGCCAGACGACCCACTGCGTGACTTCGTACTTGGTGCGCACGTCTTGCGGCCAGAACTTCTGAACCTTTTCGGCGAGGTACATCATGATGGCGCCGGACTCGAACACGCCGAGCGGCTCGCCGCCGCCCTTGGGCGCATGATC
>JBKJZU010000462.1:0-2963 GCA_046715015.1 Micropepsaceae bacterium | reverse complement strand
GTACGTTCCCGGCACGACCGCCGGCAGCGGCACTGAAAACGATTTACCAGGCGGCGCCGCGCGATCGACCGTCAGAGCTTCATCGAAGTCCTCTGCGGTCAGTCTGACCGTGACCAGCCGAAGCTCGCGCGTGAATATCATCGTGACGGATTTCGGCTCGCTCACCGTCGATCCGTCGGCAGGCATCGAGCTTGCCAGCGTGGAGTGAGCCTGTGCGGGCGCTGCAAAAAGCAGCCCCACGGCTAGAATGAGGAACGACGGAATCTTGGGCATTGGTTTTTACTCCGAATAGGGTTTGCAGGAAGCGGATTGCTCCGCTGCCCCAGGTGATAACGCGCGACGGGCGCAACCGTGGCAGCGGATTCTGCGACGCCGCCCGATCGTTCCGCCTGAGTGTCAGGGTTCGCCCGGAGTGCAGTAGCGCTGAGACGCGCCAACGGTCCTGTGAACCAACGTATTCCGACACTCCCGCAACGCTCGCGAGGCGATCAGGACAGATCAGCCAAGGACGCTTCGAGGAGGCGGGGTCGGTGGATTGATATCTTCGGAATTCAGATGCGCAGGGCGAACGTCAGAGCAGCGCTCGAGATGCAGCTGCGGCGATGGCGCCAAGGTCGTCAAAATCGCCGCAATTGGGGCAACCTGCGCACAGCAATGCGACATGAGCCGATCATGGCACTTGCAGTCTTGACCGTGATCACAGGGTTCTTGCCCCGCCATGTCGTGTCCGGCCATCTCGTGTCCGGCCATCTCGTGTGAGCCGGCCATCTCATGCGGACCCATCATTTGATGCGAGGTCGTGTCATTTGCCTCCGCAGCCACGCTGCGCGACGCGGTGCTTACGAGCGTCGAGAAGACGAAAGAAAGCAGAAGTGCGAAGATCAACGGCGTCCGCGGCAACCACGGCTTGCGGCCGCGCGAAAAACTCGCGTGCGGCAAACGACCTTCAGTGGTGTACCTCTGATACCCCATAGGAGTATACTAACCTATGACGGAACGAGGAGCTAGACCCATGAGAATTGTTGTTGCCGCACTGTTCGTGATTTGTCTGCCAGCCCTTGCGGTGGCGCATGGAACCGCTCCGCCGCAGCCGCCCGTTCCGGAAAAAACTGGCGTCATCGATGAGGCGGCAGCTGCGGTCGACGCGTTTCATAACGCTTTGGTGAAGGGAGATCGCCAGGCTGTGCAAGCGGCTCTCGACGACCAGGTGCAGATTTATGAACAAGGCGGGGTCGAACGCTCGAAAGCCGAGTACGCATCGCATCATCTGGACGCCGATGCCGCATTTTCAGCCGTAACGGCCAGAACCCAAACCGCACGCTCCGGCACGATTCTGGGCGACCTCGCTTATGTCATCAGCGAAGGAACGGTCGCCGGTACCTTCAAGGGCAAGGCCATCGATTCGATCACGCTCGAAACGATGGTGCTGCGGCGCGCGCAAGGCGGCTGGCGCATTGTGCACATCCACTGGTCGTCGCGAGACACCAAGAAGAAATAGCGTCGCCTTCGCTCGGTGCGCTCACAATTCAGCATGACCCCGGAAGAGTACCGGCGAGGTCCGCGCGCCATCGTTTGTCCTTTTCCAAAACCGAAGGAACGGCCGGATTCAAATTGCAATCTGCCTCCAGCCGGCCCTTAGATTTCAGCGATCGGACTATCGCTAATTCCAATTGCCTCCGCCGTAGCCGTTGCGCGAACGGTAGCTGTTCCGCGAACGGTAGTGGCTGCGGCGATACTCGTTGTATGACGGACAATTGTTGGCGGCTGGGTGGTTGCGGTGCCACTGGTCGTGCGTTGCTCCTAGCGCGCCATGCACATCGCGGTGATCTTCCCGCTCGTCAAAGCCCTCGTCATGGGCGTCGCTGTGGACGCCCTTCAGGTCGCGATGCACCCGACGATGCTTCCTGCATTCGCGCAGGTACCGCAGATAGTTCCGGTAGAAGCTGTCATAATAGCCACCGTCACGCTCATTGTTGTCGTAGTAGCCGTCATGGCCGCGACCGCCGTAGCTTCCATCGTTGCCGTAGTATCCTTGACCGCCATAGTAACCGTCACCTGCGACAGCGGCGCCAGCAGACAACGTCAGCAACAAGACGCCAGCCAGCAAAGACTTTTTCATGTGCGTTGCTCCTGTTTGAACAGACCGTTTCGCACACTAGAAACGTCAGGCTGAACCGCGACTGAATAGGAAATTCATCTTGGGAGCGCCCGTGGGGGTAAGGCCGTCGAGTCCACTACGTGCGAAACGATGGCGCTGCGGCGCGAGCATGGCGGCTGGCGGATTGTACACATTCATTGGTCGTCGCGAGACACAAATGGCGCCAGCTTCGACTCAGCGCGTGCGCGACAACGTGTCCACGAGTTCCTGAACCTTCTCGCGCTGCGCCGTTTTGTTCCCCGACCGGATCGCATGTTCCACGCAATGCGAGATATGATCCTTGAGAATTTCGCTCTCGGCCTTCTTCAAGGCCGCGATCACCGCTTGGACCTGATTGACGACGTCGATACAGTAACGATCGCTCTCGATCATCTTTGCGACGCCGCGAACCTGTCCCTCGATGCGGCCGAGGCGCGACAATACGGTCTTCTTGGTTTCGTTTTGCATGGGTTGACTATACCCCCTATGGGTATATTTATCAATGGGGTCGTTTGAACAAGCGCGAAGGTCGGAACGTGACCGAACACCACAATCACATCGCTCATTCCGGCACGAGCGCCGCGCAAAGCACCAACACGGCGCGCGACCCGGTTTGCGGCATGATGGTCGATCCCGCCACGGTACCGCACCACGCCGAGCATGCAGGCAAATCCTATCACTTCTGCTCGGCGCGCTGCCGCGAAAAGTTCGTCGCCGACCCGAGTGCCTATCTTGCGCCGCCGGCGAGTGCCGTCGAGCCCGCCACTAAGCCCGGCACGATCTATACCTGCCCCATGCATCCTCAGATCCGGCAAGTTGGACCGGG
>JBKJZU010000461.1:0-4807 GCA_046715015.1 Micropepsaceae bacterium | reverse complement strand
GCCATCGCGCTCCAGCCTTTCGGGAGTCAGGCGGGGACCGCATCGGCCTTGCTCGGCTTCCTCCAGATGAGTTGTGCCGCCCTTGGCGCATCGCTCGCAAGTGTCCTTCCGCTGGCGCCGACAGTCTCACTCGCCGGGATCATGACAGCCGGAACCTTGATGGCCGTGTTCGCATTCTTGCCTGTCGCGCTTGCCCAGCCAAAGCCAAGCGAAGTGATTTGAGGCAACATTGCCATTTTCCGCGCCAACCCGCCTCGAATTCGACGAGGCTGCCGTGGTGTTCTAAAGTGGAGTGAACCCTAAACGGCGACGGAGAACGACCCGCCTTCGCCGAGGCTTCGGTGAATACGTAAACCGTCCCCGTATTTCCGCGCATTTCAACACTCGTGATGAGACACTAATTCTGCTCGGAACCGCAGTACTTGTGCTGTTCGGTGTTGCCGGCTGGCTCGCGTTCGGACGACGCTAGAGGCTAAGCGCAGCCCATCGGCCTACTCCGCCGCGTCGAGCGCTCGCACGCGCGTCTCGATCGATCGCCCGACATCGCGCCGGGCCTTTCGAAGCTCGAATTCCGCCTGAAGGCTCAGCCAAAACTGCGGCGTGTTTCCAAAGTACTTCGCCAAGCGGAGCGCGACGTTCGCCGTGATCGCACTCTTCCCATGGACGATGTCGTGAACGCGCGCCGCGCCGGGCTCAAGTCGAGATCGCGTGCGAGCCGGTTCTGACTGAGCGCATGCGGTTTCATGAATTCCTCTAGTAGAATTTCCCCGGGGGGTATCAATTCCAAAACGGCCTTGGTCTTGCTCATCGCATCCTCAATGGTAGTCGACGATTTCAACGTCTTCCGCTGCACCGTCACGCCACACAAAACAAACACGCCACTGATCGTTGACCCGTATCGGGTGCTGACCCCTTCGCTCGCCCTTCAACTCTTTGAGCCGGTTTCCTGGGGGCGTGCGCAGATCATCGAGCTTGTTCGCGGCGTCTAACATCAGCAGTTTGCGCCACGCTTGCCTTTCCGTCATGGATAATACTGCAAGAAGAATAGATCGGATAGGTTACGGACGGTTTTTCACGGCACCAGGAAACACACCCTTCGTCGTGAACTTCTGGCCCGGTGCGCGCTTTACGCCGGTGCCGGCGGGTTGCGTCGCGGGAACGAGGTGTTGCCTGCCCGCTCCGATCAAATCCGCGCGGCCCATTGCTTTCAACGCGTCGCGCAGCACAGGCCAATTTTCCGGATCGTGGTAGCGCAGGAATGCTTTGTGCAAGCGCCGCTGGCGTAAGCCCGTGACACTCGCCACCCGCTCGCTCGCGCCGCGGCGGACGCCGCGCAGCGTGTTGACGCCCGAGTGGTACATCGCCGTAGCGCTTGCCATCGGCGACGGCAGGAAGGTTTGCACCTGGTCGGCGCGGAAACCGTTTTTCTTCAGCCACACGGCAAGCTGCAGCATGTCTTCATCCGTCGTGCCGGGATGGGCCGCGATGAAATACGGAATGAGGTAGTATTTCTTGCCCGCCTTCTTGGCCGCGGCGTCGAACATCACTTTGAACCGGTCGTAGCTGCCGATACCGGGCTTCATCATTTTCGAGAGCGGGCCGTCTTCGGTGTGCTCCGGCGCGATCTTCAGCAACCCGCCGACGTGATGCGTGACAAGCTCCTCAACATATTCGGGGCTCTCGACCGCGAGGTCGTAGCGCACGCCGGATGCGACCATTACCTTCTTTACGCCCGGCAGCGCGCGCGCTTTGCGGTAGAGGCCGATCAGGGACTCGTGGCTCGTGTTCAGGTTCGGGCAGATGCCGGGATAGACGCACGACGGGCGGCGGCAGGCGCTTTCGATCGCCGGATCCTTACAAGCCATCCGGTACATGTTCGCCGTCGGCCCGCCGATGTCGGAGATGACGCCGGTGAAACCTTTCGTCTTGTCGCGGATGTTGCCGATTTCCTTCAGCACCGAGTCCTCGGAGCGGCTTTGAATGATCCGGCCTTCATGCTCGGTGATCGAGCAGAACGTGCAGCCGCCGAAGCATCCGCGCATGATGGTGACCGAGAAACGGATCATCTCCCACGCCGGGATCTTCGCTTCGCCGTAGGACGGATGCGGTGCGCGCGCGTAGTGCAGATCGTAGACGCCGTCCATCTCCGCCGTGGTGAGCGGGATCGGCGGCGGTGTCAGCCACAGCTCGCGGTCCGCGTGCCGCTGCACCAGAGCGCGGGCGTTGCCGGGATTGCTTTCGCGGTGCAGGACGCGCGAGGCGCGCGCGTAGGCTTCTTTGTCTTCGATCACTTGTTCGCAGGACGGCAGGCGAACGACGGTGTTGGGCGAACCCATGCGCGCGCCTTCGTCGGCGCTTTCGATGTCGTCGGCATGCGCTTCAACCCAGTCGCCGGGCACGCGCGACTTGAACAGTGCGACGCCGCGCACATCGTCGAGATCGGACGGCTTTGCGCCGGCCGCCATGCGGCGCGCAACCTCGACGATCGCGCGCTCCGCGTTGCCGTAGAGCAGGATGTCGGCCTTTGCATCGGCCAGGATCGAGCGGCGCACCTTGTCCGACCAGTAGTCGTAGTGTGCGATGCGCCTGAGCGACGCTTCGATCCCGCCGAGCACGATCGGAACGTCCTTGAACGCTTCGCGGCAGCGCTGCGCATAGACGACGGAGCAGCGGTCGGGCCGCTTCCCGCCTTCACCGCCCGGTGAGTAGTTGTCGTTGTGGCGCAGACGGCGATCCGACGTGTAGCGGTTCACCATCGAATCCATGTTGCCGCCGGTCACGCCGAAGAAGAGGCGCGGCTTGCCCAGCGCTTTGAACGGCTCAGCGCTTTGCCAATCGGGTTGCGCGATGATGCCGACGCGAAGGCCTTGCGCCTCGAGCAGCCGACCGATGATTGCCATCCCGAAACTCGGATGATCGACGTAGGCGTCGCCGGTCACGATCACGACGTCGCAAGCGTCCCAGCCCAGCCGCTCCATCTCCGCGCGCGACATCGGCAGAAACGGGGCGGGCTTGCGCGGCGGCTTCGCGGTCGAAAATAAGGGCTGGGCCAAGTCCATGGCGCGAAGCTCTGGGCGGCAGCACCTACCAAGTCAATGCGTCGATGCTCACCCCTCGCCCGCCCCCTTCGGGCGGGAGAGGGGCTGGGGGTGAGGGCGGGCGGCCCGTTATAGGAAGCGAGTCAAGGAACACCTCATTAGCGTCGCACTTGAATGGCTGGATTGAGCCAATTTTGTTGAAAAACTCTCCTGCATTTCCGAATGAAGCGTGATTCCATCGTTGCGGCAGCAATGGATGGATTCGGCGATGCTGGGAAAGAAAGCGGGCGCGCAAGGCCAGCTGTTTTATCGGTTTAAGCTCGACGAGCAGGTTCCCGACGATCATTTGCTGCGCAAGATCGATGCGGTGCTCGACCTCTCGGGGCTGCGGGCTGAGCTCGCGCCGCACTACAGCCACACCGGGCGCCCCTCGATTGATCCTGAACTGATGATCCGGATGCTGCTGGTCGGCTATTGCTACGCCATTCGTTCCGAGCGGCGCCTGTGCGAGGAAGTCCGCCTCAACTTGGCCTATCGCTGGTTTTGCCGGCTCGGGCTCGAAGATCAAATCCCGGATCACTCCACATTCTCCAAGAACCGGCACGGTCGTTTCCGCGAGGCCGACATTCTGCGTCACGTGTTCGAGACGACGGTGCAGTCGTGCTTGGATAAAGGCCTGGTCGGTGGCGAAGGCTTTGCTGTCGATGCCAGCATCATCCGCGCTGACGCCAATCGCCAAAACAGTGTGCCCGGTGGCGACAACCATGATTGGCATGATGGCGCGGGCGGTGGTGGCCCAAGCCGACCGGTGCGCGAATATCTCGATGCGCTGGATCGCTCGGCGGAGCCACCGAAGGAAATCTCGCTCTCCGATCCTGCCTCGCGGCTCACGGCGGCCGTGGGCAGGCCCGCGTTCTTCGGCTGGTCGAACAATTATCTGATCGATGTGAAGTGTGCCGTGATCTTGGATGTCATGGCGACGCCGGCGATCAGAACTGCGGAGGTTAATTCGACGAAGACGATGATCGAGCGGGTTCAAGAACGCTTCGGCATGAAGCCCAAGCGGCTGATCGGCGATACGGCCTATGGCTCGGCGGAGATTTTGAGCTGGATCGTAAAAGAGAAGAACATCGCGCCGCACGTGCCGGTGTGGGAGAGAGGCGAGCGCGAAGACGGCACCTTCAGCCGATCCGACTTTGCCTTCGATGCGGCCGCGAACACACTCACCTGCCCAGGCGGAAAGCGCCTTGTTCAATTCCGTCGCGCTTACAGCCGAGAACGCAGCGGCGTCACAAAGGCCGATACGCGCATCTATCGCGCCAGCACGAAGGATTGCCGAGCGTGCGCGCTCAAGCAGCGATGCTGTCCGGGTCAGCCCATGCGCAAGGTGATACGCAGCGTGCATGAAGAAGCGCGCGATGTCGCCCGAGGTCTTCGCGACACGCCCGAATATCTACAGTCGCGCCGCGATCGCAAAAAGGTGGAGATGCTGTTCGCGCATCTCAAACGCATTATGAGACTCGACCGGCTCAGACTGCGCGGACCCTCCGGAGCGCACGACGAATTTACGCTCGCAGCCGCCGTTCAGAACCTCCGCAAGATGGCAAAGCTCGTCTTCCGTCCACCGCCAATAGCGGCGCAGGCCGCATGACGAGAGCAGCTAGGCTCTGCCGCATCGGGTTCGCCGAACGCCCGAGGCGAAAGGCCTGAAAAACAAGACGTCGGCGACGGCCATCGAGCAAATCTGCGCCGAGTTCTTCAACAGAATT
>JBKJZU010000460.1:0-12078 GCA_046715015.1 Micropepsaceae bacterium | reverse complement strand
GGCGACAAGTCGTTGACCTATTTCCTGTCGCCGGCGGATGTGCAGGGCACCGCGCTTCTGTCTTTCACCCACTTCAAAACGCCGGATGATCAGTGGCTTTATCTACCGGCGCTGAAGCGCGTGAAGCGCATCGCCTCGGCGAACAAGTCGGGCTCCTTCGTCGGCAGCGAATTCGCATTCGAAGACTTGCTCGCGCAAGAAGTTCAACGCTTCACTTACAAATATCTGCGCGACGAACCGTGCCCCACGGACGAAGCGAAGGGGTTGCAGTGCTTCGTCAGCGAGCGCTTTCCGGCCTATGAAAACTCGGGCTACACGCGCCAAGTCAGCTGGGTCGACAAGAAGGACTACCAGGTCCGCAAGCTGGAGTTCTACGACCGCAAGTCGGAGCAGTCGAAGACGCTGATGTTTACGGGTTACAAGCAATACGCCGGCAAGTTCTGGCGGTCGCACACACTGACGATGGAAAACCATCAGACCGGCAAGAAAACCACGCTTTCCTTCGGTGCGTTCGAGCTTAACGCCAAGGTCGACAAGACCGAGTTCGACCCGGACGCGCTCGGCCGCCTGCGCTAGAGTGACGGTCGGGGGCAGGGTATGCGGCGTTGGGTAACCATCGGGGTTCTTTGGGCGTGTGCGGTGACCGCGCACGCCGAGCCGCTTGAGTTTTCCGGCTACGTCGCGGGCGAGGTTCGCATCTTCACCGCCGAGCCGAAGTTCGCGGCGCAGCACGACAACATGTTCAGCCCTTCACTCGCGCTACAGCCGGAACTGCGCTGGAAGCTCGACGACAAAAGCACACTGACCTTGATTCCGTTCGGTCGCGTCGACGCGGACGACGACGAACGCACGCATTGGGACATTCGCGAGGCGAACTGGCTCTACAACGCCGGCGATTGGGATTTCCGCGTGGGCCTCGGCAAAGTGTTTTGGGGCGTCGCCGAATCCCGCCACCTCGTCGACATCATCAACCAGACCGACCTCGTCGAATCGTTGGACGAGGAAGACAAGCTCGGCCAGCCGATGGTGAACCTAAACGTCATCACCGGTTTCGGCACGTGGAGCGCGTTCGTATTGCCGTACTTCCGCGAGCGCACGTTCGTGGGGCCTGAGGGCCGCCCGGGCCTACCGCTGCGCGTGGCCGAAGACCTCGCGGTCTTCGAGTCGGGCGACGAGGAACGCCACATCGACTTCGCATTGCGCTGGCAAGAGCGCGTCGGCGACTTAGACATCGGCCTTTCGCATTTCCACGGCACCGGCCGCGAGCCGCGCCTGGTGCCGACACTCGTACCCGGGGGCCCGGTCCTCGTCCCGCACTACGATCAAATCGACCAGACCGGCCTCGACGTGCAGGCGACGCTCGATGCGTGGCTCTTGAAGCTTGAGGCGATCGTGCGCGCAGGCCAAGGCGACACGTTCTTCGCCGCGACGGCCGGCTTCGAGTACACGCTCTACCAGGTCGCAGGCGGCGCCTCCGACTTGGGATTGATCGCCGAGTACCACCACGACGGCCGCGACGACTTCGCACCGCGTACCATTTTCAACAACGACGTGATGGTCGGCGCCAGGCTCGCCTTCAACGATCAGGACGACACCAGCTTCTTAGGGGGCGCAATCGTCGACGTCGAAAAGCAAACGACGCTCGCGACCGTGGAGTTCGCGACCCGCATCGCCGAAGGCTGGAAGCTCGAAATCGAAGGCCGCTTCCTACCCTATGTCGCGAACGGCTCGTTCGAATCGAACCTTGAGCGCGACCACACGCTGGAAGTCCGCGTACTCCGCTACTTCTAAGAGCACCCTCACGCCACCTTCATCGCCGTATCCAGCGTGTCCCAGATCGCGGTGCAGTCGATCACCTGGCCTATGGCCTGCGCCTTGTCGATTGCCATGACGGTGAGTCCTGCCTCGATCGCCTGAAACGGCGTCACCGGAAACTCGGTTTCGTCTTTCAACGCCGCGATCAGATCGCGCGCCATCGCGACGTCCGCGCCATTGTGGTCGTGCTCGGAGATCGGGAATTGCCGCCGGAACGGCGCCGTGCGCTCCAGGTGCCGCCGCCACATCAGCGTGTTGCGGTCGATGTCGGCGATCAACGTGCCCTCGGTTCCCGCGATATACCAACGCCGCTCGCGCAGCGCGCTGCATGAGTTGGCGTGAAAAGCCAACTGCACGCCGTTGACGTACTCGATCAGCGCCGTCTGGTGGTCCGTCACGTCCATATCGCTCGTGAACGCATCGGCGTCCGCCTCCCAGCCGCCCGGCCACGTTTCGAACGCCTTCGATCCGTCGGTGTAGTTGCGCATCGCGGGCTCGCGATCGGGCCGAAAGATGCCGCGCCCGCCAAAGCTCACGATTCGCTGCGGCCTGGCACCGGCAATATCGCCCAGCACGTCGAAGTCGTGGCACACCTTGTCGAGCAGGAACGATCCACCCCATTCGCGTTTGCGCCGCCAATTGCGCGCGAGGTAGGCGCCGTGTTCGGGCGGCAGATGCTCCGTCGCATCGATCGATACGATCTGCCCCAAATGCCCCTCGCGCACGATCGACAAGATCTCGCGCGTGATCGGCGCCGAACGCAGCACAAGGCCGACGAACAGCGGCGGCGTTTCCTCGCTCGAGAGCCGCTGCGCCAGCGCATAGGACTCGTTCTCCGTCCGCACGACCGGCTTCTCGGCAAAGACGGGTGCCCGCCCATAGAGCGCCAGCATCAAGTGTTCGGCATGCAAATGATTGGGGGAACCGATCATGATGACATCGTGCCCGCCCGCAGTCAGCAACGCTTCGGCGCTCTCATGCGCCTCGCCGATCGCGATCGCTTCCTCTTTCAGGCGGTCGAGGCCAACGGGCGCGGGGTCGGCATAGCCGCTGATCTCCACGTCCGCACCGGCCGCCTTCAACGCCGAAACGACCGCAGAGATGCGTTGGCCAAGGCCGATGACGCCGACTTTCATGTGCGCGCGTGCATTACATTTCGAGGCGCGGGCATCCCACGCGCAGCATGTTTCCGTTGATATCGACGAGCACGAACTCGGGCATGCCCCACGGCTTCATTTCGATCGGCATCAGCTTGCCCACCTTCGCCGCAGCAAACGCTTTGTATGTGGCGTCCAGGTCGTCAACATAGAGGTAGCAGGTGTGATCGCGGATCGAGCCGTCGATCCCTGGTGCTTCGAAGAACTGGATCTGAACGCCGTTGCGCATCATGAACAGGAACGAATCCGGCGGATCCTGCTGGTGCGCACAAATGAAGCCCAGCTTCTCGTAGAACGCGCGCGTCGCGTTCCCGTCGTGCATCGGCAAAGTAGGGACGGCAAAGTCGGCCATATGGCCTCCTGCTAGAGTCGCTGAAAAGAATTTGCCCTTCCCGCGAGGCCGAGGGAAGGACAAAAAACACTTGTAAAGTCGGGCGAACGGTCAGTTGGATTTCGGATAGAGGCGGACGAGCCGCTGCTGGCGTAGATGCGCCGCCGCAAGCGCGCGCCACCCGATCGGCTTGTGACCCCGTTTGCGCATAGCGTTGGCGAGCGTAAACAGGTTTCGTTGTTTGCCGAAGACGCCCGCGAAGGCCTGCCCCATCGATAGACGCGGATCCCAGAACTGGATCGCCTCCGATCCGGCGCCGTTGATCTCGATGACGGTGAACCGCCCGGCCTGGAGATCGGCGATGCTCTCGAACTTCACGTCGAAGCGGCCGTAATGAAAGTCGCCGACCGCGTGCGCAATCCCATCAATGGTCGCATCGATCTGCGGTGTGATCAGCCGCGTCGCGTCCTCATAGCGCCCGCCGACCCTGACCGAGGCAACGGTGGTCAGAGCGACGCGCTCACCTGGGGCCGGTACGCGCGCCAAAGTCTCCTCGTTCAGTATCTCGCGATAGAGCGCCGCCTTGCCCTGTGTCCGCGCACCTTGCGCGACAAGCTGCTCGACGGTGTCCACGCCGTCGCCGACGACATGGGGCGTGTGACGGATGGTGAGTGCCGTGGCGCGCCCGCGCGCCGCATAGGGCTCGCGCACATAGAGGATGCCTGCTTCGTTCGCTTCGTGCGCGAATCGCTGCAACAGAAAAACGGTGTTGCGCGGAAACGCGTTCGCGTAAGCAGCAAGCTCGGCGTCGCTGTCGATGCGTCGAACGCCATAGCCGCACCAGCCGATGTCGGGCTTTGCGATCAGCGGATAATCAAGTCCGCAACGCTGTCGAATCGCGAGTGCGTCGTCGCCCGGTGCGACGGGATGGGTTTCTGCGATCCATTCACGAAATCGCGAGCCCATCGGTGCCAAATACGAGAATTTCGACTCGCCGACCAAACCACCGGTTTCAATGCTGGGGTTCAGGACCGAAGGCAGTGTCGCGCTGCGATGAATAACCGCAAGCCACAGCCACTGCGCAACAAGTGGGACGCAAAGCAGCCATTTCGGCAACCGTTCGATCGGTGCCATCGGTTGTAGCGCGTCGTTCACGGAACCTCTGCGGTGGCTATTCGTTAAGTCTTTACCTGGATGCTCGACAACGAGATCAGTCATCGTGATGACCTTTGTAGACCTCAGCGTTTCCGACACGGCGTACGAGCCATTGCTCTACGTCTCGCTGTTCTTCACGACATTCCTGCATGAAGGCACCGCGATCGCAACAGGCGCGCTTTTCGTGGTGCAGGAGCAGTCCTCGCCGATTCTCACAGCAGCCTTCCTCATCGCCGGAATCGTAACGGGCGATCTGTCGATCTATGGTTTGGGCGCGCTTGCGCGGCGCAGCGATTGGTTGCAGCGCCGGCTCGGCTTCGCCGCGAACATGGACACGCCCGCGTGGGTCGGCGCGCATCTGCTGCCAACGGTCGCCACGTGTCGCGTCGTGCCCGGCATGCTGTGGCCCGCATTCCTGTCGTACGGCTGGTGCGGCGTTCCGCTCCGCCGGTTTGCGGCAACGAGCGTGCTCGTGGCGGCGCTCTACGTGCCGCTGGTGCTCACGATCTTCGTGCAATTCGGCAAGTACCTCGTGCCCTACGTTCCGCATGCGCCTTGGCTCGTCCTTGGTATCGCTATCACAGCGGTGACGGTGTTCGCGGCGCGTTACGCGTGGCAGCATCTTGGCGGGCGCTCGGGCGATGGCCTCTTGCCGTCGGCGTGTCCGCTGCCGGCAGCCTAAACTCCGCGCGATAGCGCTCGAAGCACCGCGCGCCGCACCACAACCGCAGCATCGCCCCCTCGGCAATCGCCTTCGCGCGCCGCGGATCCTCGGCCACCAACGGCCGCAGGACCTCGTCGTTCCAGGCACGCGAATGCTTGATGTCGAGCGTGGCGTGAAGCGCGAAGTAATGCCGCGCACCCGCCGGAACGCCCAGACGGCGCAGACCGTCGTCCACATAGCCCACGCGCGTTGGCGCCGTCATTTCGATAACGCCGAGCGCGCCGACCGCGTGAAACGCGAACCGCCGATTGCAGGCCAGCGCCATCATCACGTTCCCAAGCGCCAGCGCCTCCGGCACCGTCCCTTCATGCGTCGTTTCGATGTTGAGTTCGTCGGCGAGCCGGCTCAACATCGGTCCGTGCATGCCCTTGCCGGTGCCGCGGCCCATTTCGTCCCAATAGTTGCGCGCCATCTCCAACTTGGCGCGCTGCGGCATCTTGAGTTGCGTCAGCGCGAGCAGATCTTCGAACCCTGCCTCCCCGGCGATCTCTTGCGCCAGAAACCAACGCATCTGCGCAAGGCTCGCGCGGCCCGCCAACCATGGGAACAGGGGATCGCCTTGCCCCGGTCCCGTTTCGCGTAGAGCTTCGAACCACGCGACGAAGGCGTCGGCACGATCGGGTACGTCTTTCACCAGGCGCGCGATTTGCCGCCGTGCCGCATCGATGAAGGTGCCTTCGACCTGCACCATGGCGCAGTCGTCGTCGGCGTCGTCGCGCCAATGCGCACCCGGCAATTGCGGCTGCAGCCGGCGCGCATTGAATCGCACGAGTTCAAGCTGCACCTCCTCGAACTGAGGCCCGCCGAGTGACACCAAAGGATCAATGGAGAGTGTGGGCGTGTCGTTGAGCATGGCGGCCTCCCGGCGCTGTGACGGTCAATACGACCGCGGCAATTCGGTCGACCCGGGCGTAGGCAGCCTCGTCCAGCTCATCGCCGAACACGTCCGGATCGATCTCGTCATAGGTAAAAGCGCAGTCGCCGAGGCGCGGCCGCACGGCTTCGCGAAACTTGTCGACGCCGTCGATCTCCGGCGCCCCGGTATAGAGAAGCAACCGCCCGCCGGGCGTCAGCCGCGGCAAAGCCTCATCGACGATGCGCAGCGCAAGATCGATCCCGAACGTCGCGCCGCCATGGCGATAGGTGCGCTCGGCCGCGTCGACCATATAAGGCGGATTTGCGATGATGATGTCGGCTGTGCCCGCGATGTCGCCCATCACATCGCTTTTCACGACGCTAGCCTCGCATCGGTTCAAAACGGTGTTGATCTGTGCGCACCGCAGGGCCTGCGGGTTGATGTCGCCAAGGATCAGCCGAGCCGTCGCCGCCGGCAACAGCGATCGGAGATAAAGCCCACCTGCGCCGCTGCCGCAGCCGATATCGACGATCGTCACAACGGCGTCGCTCTCAGAGTCGCGAAACGCCGCTCTGAGCGCATTGGCAAAGCGGTAGGTGTCCGGCCCGAAGAACACGGCGTCGGCGTCGCCGGTCGGAAATGCCGAGTGCATGAAGATCTGTGTGTCGAGCGTCGAGAAACGAACCGCGCTGCGGCACAGATTTCCATGCTCGACGATCGCATCGCTTGCGCGCAGCGTGCCTACGATTTCCTCCGGCAGAACGTCGGGTGAAAACGGACGGCTCCAGCCGAAGATGTCTTCCAGCGTGGATGCAACCGCGTTGTCCGGCCGCGCGTTGATGCGAGCGTGGGTCGCGGGCGTCACGGTCGTGAACCGGTACCCGCGCGCCTGCAGCAGTCGCCCCAAGGCGACGAGCGCGGCATCACGATAGGGGAGCATCATGTCCACTGGCCCGGTTCCCGACCCAGTCAACAACGCAAGACCGTGCGGATAGTTCCCGCGGCGAAAACCGCGGGGCCTCTACAGTGGACGATGTGAAAAGCTCTTAGCGCGTCGGTACCGGCTTCTCGCCACGATAGTCGTAGAAGCCGCGCTTCGTCTTTTGTCCAAGCCAACCGGCTTCGACGTATTTCACCAGCAGCGGGCAGGGGCGGTACTTCGAGTCGGCAAGACCTTCGTACAGTACCTGCATGACCGACAGACACGTGTCGAGCCCGATGAAGTCGGCAAGCTGCAACGGCCCCATCGGATGGTTCGCGCCCAGCCGCATCGCCGTGTCGATCGCCTCGACCGTGCCGACGCCCTCGTACAGCGTATAGACCGCTTCGTTGATCATCGGCAGTAGGATGCGGTTGACGATGAAGGCCGGAAAATCTTCCGAATTCGCCGACGTTTTGCCGAGCCGCTTCACCAGGCCATGCACCGTCGTGAACGTCTCTTCCTCGGTCGCGATGCCGCGGATCAGTTCCACCAGCTGCATCAGCGGCACCGGGTTCATGAAGTGAAGGCCGATGAACCGCTCTGGGCGGTCGGTCACCGCCGCAAGGCGCGTGATCGAAATCGACGACGTGTTCGTCGCGATCATCGCGTTCTTCGAAAGCTTCGGACAAAGGTCGCGGAAGATTTGCTTCTTGACCTTCTCGTCTTCCGTCGCCGCTTCGATCGCAAGGTCCACCCGCTCGAATTCGTCGAGCGACGGGGCCGCGTGAATCTTCTTCAGCGCCTTGTCCTTCTCCGCGTCCGTAATCTTGCCGCGCGCAACCTGCCGCGACAGGTTGCCGGAAATGATCTCAAACGCCGCGTCGATCCGCTCGCGCTTCACGTCGTTGATCAACACGTCATAGCCTGCAAGCGCGCACACATGGGCAATGCCGTTGCCCATTTGGCCTGCGCCGATCACGCCGATACGTTCAATATTCATGACACCTGCTCGAGTGGGTTGCGTGAGATGGCCCTGGCCGTTTGCCTAGTAGCCCTGCTTTTTCAGCTCTTCGTCCAATTCCGGCACCGCCTTGAATAGGTCGGCGACGAGGCCGTAATCGGCCACTTGGAAGATCGGAGCCTCTTCGTCTTTGTTGATGGCGACGATAACTTTCGAATCCTTCATGCCCGCCAAATGCTGGATCGCGCCTGAAATGCCGACCGCGATGTAAAGCTCCGGCGCGACGACTTTGCCGGTCTGACCGACTTGGTAGTCGTTCGGCACGAAGCCTGCGTCGACCGCGGCGCGGCTGGCGCCAACGGCGGCCTTCAGCCTGTCGGCGATCTTCTCCAGCAAATGGAAATTTTCGCCCGACTGCATACCACGCCCGCCCGAGACGACAACGCGCGCTGCCGCCAGTTCCGGTCTCTCCGATTTCGAGAGTTCGTCGCGCACGAACTCCGAGATGCCGGGGTTCTGGCCCGCACCGATCGTCTCGACCGGTGCCGACCCTGTCGCTTCCGCCGCTTTGAACGTGGTGGAGCGAACCGTGATCACCTTCTTCGCGCCGGCCGGAGCCTGCACCTGCTGCATCGCGTTGCCGGCATAGATCGGCCGCGTGAACGTATCCGGCCCATCGACCGACACGATTTCCGATATTTGCGCCACGTCGAGCGCGGCCGCGACCCGCGGCATGAAGTTCTTGCCGCTGGTCGATGCCGGCGACAGCACCGCGTCGTATTTGCCCGCAAGTTCGACGATCAACGCCGCCATGGTCTCGGCCAGTTGGTTCGCATATTGCGCATCGTCGGCAAGGAGCACCTTCGACACGCCTTTGAGCTTGGCCGCCGCATCCGCAACGCCCTTGGCATTTTGGCCGGCGACCAGAATGTCCACCGGACCGCCCAGCGCCACCGCCGCGCTCAGCGCCTTCGCCGTCGCCTCTTTGAGCGTTTTGTTGTCGTGTTCGTCTACGATAAGAACGGCCATATCAGATGACTCCCGCTTCGTTCTTCAGCTTGTCGACGAGTTCCTGCACGGTCTTGACCTTGACGCCGCCCTTGCGCTTCGGCGGCTCGCTGACTTTGAGAACCTTAAGCCGCGGCGTGACGTCGACGCCGTAGTCGGACGCCTGCTTGTCTTCGATCGTCTTCTTCTTCGCCTTCATGATGTTCGGCAGCGACGCATAGCGCGGCTCGTTCAAGCGCAAATCCGTCGTCACGATGGCGGGCAGTTTCAGCTTTACGGTCTGCAAACCGCCGTCGACTTCGCGCGTCACTTCGGCCTTGTCGCCGTCGATCGCAACCTTCGAAGCGAACGTGCCCTGCGGCCAGCCCAGCAACTGCGCCAGCATCTGTCCCGTTTGATTGCAGTCGTCGTCGATCGCTTGCTTGCCCAGAATAATCAGCTGCGGCCCTTCGGCCTTTGCGATCGCCGCGATGATTTTGGCGACGGCAATCGGCTCGACCTCATGCGGCACCTTCACCAGAATGCCGCGGTCGGCACCCATAGCGAGCGCGGTGCGGATGGTTTCCTGCGCCTCTTGCGGGCCAACGGACACCGCGATGATTTCGGTGACGATGCCCTTTTCTTTGAGCCGGATCGCTTCTTCGACCCCGATCTCGTCGAACGGGTTCATCGACATTTTGACGTTGGCGAGATCGACACCCGTTTGGTCCGCTTTCACGCGGATTTTCACGTTGTAGTCGACCACGCGCTTGATGGGCACAAGCACCTTCATCAGGCTTCATCTCTCCGCTGAATGGGCCACGTGGGGCGGCTGGAGCACGCCCTCAGGGCCGACTTGGAATTCCCGTAATTGTGCGGTGCACAAATTACGAGCAACCGCCAAAGGTGTCAACGAAACCGCGTTTATTAGGGATTCGGCCCTGTAAACCCTGCCGCCCCAGTCAGGATCACGCTACCGGCGGCGCCCCGGCAAAGAGAGGCGTTCCCGGCCGTCGAAACCCAATGATCAGAACCGCGCCGGCGGCCAACCCGCCGAGATGCGCCCACCACGCGGTGTTGTCTTCGATTCCCGCGAAGACGAAGACAATCTGCGTCGCTATGAACGCGCCGATCACCAGGTACGCGGGAATCTTCAGTGGAATGCGCATGAACGCCAACACCCACATCCGCACACGCGGATAGAGCATCAAATAAGCGCCCACGATGCCGGACGTCGCGCCCGACGCGCCGATCAATGGCGCGTCCGATCCTATGTTTGCGAACGCGTGCGCAAGGCCTGCCGCGATGCCGCAAAAAAGATAGAAGAACAGAAAGCGCACCGACCCCATCGCGTCTTCGATGTTATCGCCGAAAACCCAAAGAAACAGCATGTTTCCAATCAGGTGCCACCAGTCGCCGTGCAGAAACATGTAGGTGATGAGCGTGCCTTCCGGCGGCAAGAAGCCGAATCCCGGCGGAAGTTTTGAAACGCCGAACAACGAGGTCGGGGTGACGCCTGCGCTCATCGCCGCATCCATGATCCCCTTCTGGCCGATCGAATCCTGCCACATGAACACGACCACGTTGATCACGATCAACGCGATGGTCATGTACTGAAACGAAATGACGCGAAGCGGATTGTCGTCCTTCAGCGGCAGGAAGACCATGGAGTGCGGATCCTGAGAAAAGTAGCAGCCGGGCCGATTCTAGCCGACCCGGCTGCAACACGCGATGGGATTGGAGATGTCCTAGACTTTGAGCTGCGCCCGCACGTCGTCCAGCACGCGAAGCCAGTTGTCGACGTGCCGCTTCAGGTTGCCGGCCGTGACACCGTCTTTGATGCTGATCGAATAGTCGAACATGAAGCGCGTGCCGTCCTTGTTCAGATACGCACGGCCGAACACGAACTTCTGGTTATAGGCGTTCGCGGAATCCACGCTTGCGTTCTTGGTCAACTCCCACTGCGCGAGGAACTGCAGATTGTTGCAGCGCCGCCCCTCCGCGCCGTCGCCCGTGCAGTCGTACATATTGATGTAGAACTCCGTACCCTTCGGCGTCTTCGCCAGAAGCCAAGGGTCGGAATCCCTCGTCGTCGAGTCGCTTGCAGTCAGTCCGTGCGACGACAAAACAGCCGAAAGCTCGACGCGCGAAATGCCGGTTTTGAAAACCGCGACCGGCGCGCCAGGCGTCGCCGCCGGCGCTGCATGCGCGGATACGGCCATAATCGATAGAAGAGCGGCGCCAAGAAGGCTGCGCATCGTCGGGCTCCTTTGAAAGCGCAAGGAAAGGGCGGCGGACTGTAGTCGCCCAAAGATCGATTTCAACTGACGTAAAGTTTAGCCCCGGTTGGCGCCCGGCACCCACAGCACGTCGCCGGTGCTCAAATTCGCGAAACGCGCTGCGACAAACAGGAAATCCGATAAGCGGTTCGTGTACTTGAGCGCCGCCGTGCCGACGGCCTCGCTCTCGGCGAGCTTGACGATCAATCGCTCCGCGCGGCGGCAAACCGTGCGCGCGACGTGAAGATTTGCCGCAGCCGGCGTTCCGCCCGGCAACACAAAAGAGCGCAGCGGCTGCAACTTCTCGTTCATCGCGTCGATCTCGCGCTCAAGCCGCTCGACTTGCAGCTCGGCGATCCGCAACGCCTTCGCCGCCATCTCGCTGCCGTCTTCGGGGACGCAAAGGTCGGCACCAAGATCGAAGAGGTCATTCTGCACCCGCGCCAGCATCTGATCGAGGTCGCCCGTCGTCGCGAGCCGCGCCACACCCACGCAGGCATTCGTCTCGTCGACGGTCCCGAAAGCTTCGATCCGCAAATCGTATTTCGGCACGCGCTTGCCGGAGCCGAGCGCTGTGTCCCCTTTGTCTCCCGTGCGCGTATAGATGCGGTTCAAGACGACCATGATTTAAGGTCCGCTGGGGCCGCGGCCCCAGAAATAAAGCACGGCCATGATCACGACGATCGCAATGAACTGCGCGACGATCCTGAGCCGCATGATCTTGTTGGAGTAGCTGCGCGCAAAGTCGCCGCCACGGTAGAGACTGTAGAGGCCGACAACGAGCACCAGCGCCACGGCGACGGTTGCAAGTCCGACCAGAATCTTACCTTCAAGCATGCGCCGACCCTAACCCGGACGGGCAACCGCTTCAATCAGCGTGAAGGATGGCCG
>JBKJZU010000459.1:0-3799 GCA_046715015.1 Micropepsaceae bacterium | reverse complement strand
ATGACGATCCGTTCGCGCGCGATGCCCGCACCTTCGAGTTCGGCGAGACGCGTGTCGAAGAACGCAAATAAGCGGTCGAAGATCGTCGCGGGGTCGGTTGCCACGCGCTCCGCCCTGCCCCGTGGCGCCACGTTGTGCATGACGATTAGGCGTGCGTTCGAGCGCGCGAGTGCGGGGTAGATCGATGCGTCCGGGAAGCCCAGGATGTCGTTCAGCCAGGCGACGTTTTGCGTGAGGGCCCAGCGTTGCGTCTCGGACGCGAACGTGTCGATGGAGAGCGCGGCCTTGCCTTCGAGTGCCGCGACGATGGGCGTGAGGCGCGCGATCTCGACGTCGGGGGCCACGAGTTCGGCGTCGGGGTTCGAGGCGGCGGCGCCGAGGTCGATCGCGTCGGCGCCGTCGGCGGTCAACTTCAACGCGTGCGCGATCGCCGCCTCAGGCGCCAGGTACTTGCCGCCGTCGGAGAACGAATCCGCTGTCGCATTGACGATGCCGAAGATGCGCGTCATGAACTGCGCTCAAGTATCACTGAATAGCGACGTTACCGGCACGACAGCGACGGCGAGCCTACGATTTCGCCTTGGTCGGTGATGAGGCCCTCAAGACGGCATTCCTGGACGTCGGGCGGGACTTCTTTCACGACCGTGCGGTCGGTGGCGTGGTAGCGGCAGACCATGACGATGGGCCGGCCCGGGGAGCGGGTGAACTGCCAGCGCTGCTCCAGCACTTTCGGATTGGGACCTTCCTCGGGCGCGAGGTCGGCCATGTCGCGCGGCTCGCCGTCGAAGAACGAGACATAGCGGAACTTGTAGGAGACCGGCAGGCCGCCCGCCGTTTCGTCGGTGTCGAGCGTGGCCGGACAGCTGAACTCGCTGGCTCCGGCGGCCTGGAGCGCGGCGGCGAAGGCAACTGCAGTCGCGAAGATCATACGCATCATGAAACCCCACACATCAAGGATGGCGAACCTTGTGCAAACGGCACTCAAAAAGCAAAGGCCCCGCAGCGACATTTGCGGGGCCTTTGGGTGCGATATTTTGCTTGACGCGTTAGCCGGGCAGCGGCTCCGGGTTGAGGTCGGGGCCGCGCGGACGGCCGGCGCTCGGCACCGACGACGACGGCGGACGCGGTGTTTGCGTCTCGTCGGTGGGCGCCTCGCGCACGATTTTTTCGCCGCGCAACAACGCCTTGATCTCATCGCCCGACAGCGTTTCGTATTCGAGCAGCGCGCGGCCGATGATGTGCAGGTGATCGATCTTTTCGGTCAAGATTTTGCGCGCCGCAGTGTAGCCGTCGTCCACGAAGCGGCGGATTTCTTCGTCGATGAGCTTCGCCGTGTCGGGGGAGATGTTCTGCGTGCGCGAAACGGAGTGGCCGAGGAAGACTTCTTCCTGGTCCGCCGAATAGGCGACCGTTCCGAGCTTTTCGCTCA
The DNA here is from genome assembly GCA_046715015.1 of Micropepsaceae bacterium. Lineage (GTDB taxonomy): Bacteria > Pseudomonadota > Alphaproteobacteria > Micropepsales > Micropepsaceae > SZUA-430. The sequence continues at coordinate 2,370 of JBKJZU010000459.1, read as the reverse complement.
TGCCCCAGCGGGTGACCATCGCGCGCGACAGACGGGTTGCCTGCTCGATATCCGACGACGCGCCGGAGGTGACCTTGTCGTGGCCGAAGATCAGCTCTTCAGCGACGCGGCCGCCCATCATGATCGCCATGCGCGAGAGCATCTGCTCGCGCGAGAAGGAGAGTTTGTCGGACTCCGGCAGCTGCATGACCATGCCGAGCGCACGGCCGCGCGGGATGATCGTCGCTTTGTGCACGGGATCGGCCGCCGGAACGTTGAGCGCGACCAGTGCATGGCCGCCTTCATGATAGGCCGTCAACTTCTTCTCTTCTTCCGACATGACCATCGAGCGGCGCTCAGCGCCCATCATGACCTTGTCTTTGGCTTCTTCGAAGTCGCGCATCGTGACCATGCGCTTGTTGAGGCGCGCGGCCAGCAGTGCGGCTTCGTTCACGAGGTTCGCCAAGTCCGCGCCGGAGAAGCCGGGCGTGCCGCGTGCGATGACATTCGCGTTGACGTCGGGTGCCAGCGGCACCTTCTTCATGTGCACTTTGAGGATCTTCTCGCGACCGATGATGTCGGGATTCGGCACCACGATCTGGCGGTCGAAGCGGCCCGGGCGAAGCAGCGCCGGGTCCAGCACGTCCGGGCGGTTCGTCGCCGCAATCAGGATCACGCCTTCGTTCGTGTCGAAGCCGTCCATTTCGACAAGCAATTGGTTCAACGTCTGCTCGCGCTCGTCGTTGCCGCCACCGAGGCCCGCGCCGCGATGCCGGCCGACGGCGTCGATTTCGTCGATGAAGATGATGCAAGGCGCGTTCTTCTTGGCCTGTTCGAACATGTCGCGCACGCGGCTTGCGCCGACGCCCACGAACATTTCGACGAAGTCGGAGCCTGAGATCGTGAAGAACGGCACGTTCGCTTCACCGGCGATCGCGCGCGCGAGTAACGTCTTACCGGTGCCCGGCGGACCGATGAGCAGCGCACCCTTTGGGATCTTACCACCAAGGCGTTGGAACTTCTGCGGGTCGCGCAGGAACTCGACGATTTCCTGCAGGTCGCCTTTGGCCTCGTCGATGCCGGCGACGTCTTCGAACGTCACGCGGCCGTGGCGTTCGGTCAGGAGCTTCGCGCGGCTTTTGCCGAAGCCCATGGCCCGGCCGCCGCCGCCCTGCATCTGGCGCATGAAGAATATCCAGACGCCGACCAAGAGCAGGATCGGGAACCAGTTTGCGATGATCGACAACAACGACGGCGTTTCGTTCGTCGTGTCGACGAAGGAGACGTTGACCTTGTAGCCCTGGAGCGCGTTCGCGATCTCGCCATTGTCCTTCGGACCAACGCTGGTGAACTCCTTGTTCGTGTCGCGGTATTTGCCGGTGATCTTCTCGTCGTGGAACGTCACTTCTTGGATCTTGCCGATTTCGGCGTCGCGCATGACTTGCGAGAGCGGAATGTCGGTTTTCACGACTTGCGGTGTCGTGCCCGAGAAGAGGTTGATCAGCGCGAGGACCAAGAGGCCGATTACGACCCAAACCACGATGTTGCGCAGATTCTGATTGCCGTTCATTCGCTGATACCGGATCCCGTGTTCACAAAAAGGGCGTTAAGCGCCAAAGCCGAGGAGTTCAGATAGGTGCGGCGCGCCGCTTTCGCCAGCGCAAGTCATAGCAACCTTTTGTGGAGCAGACTCCTTAAGTTCCTGCAAACCCTACGAAACGGGCCGAAATCGCGGGTTCATCGCCCGCGTAAGCGATCAGCGGCGCTGCGACCAAGCGCTCCTGACGCCAGAGCGCGGGCAGGCTTGCTGCGATCCTGCGTGGTTCGACAGGCGGCAGCTGCGCGGTCTTGCCGGCGGCCTTGAGGCCCGCCGCGCCGAGGCAGCGGACATCCACCCTGCCCTTCGCGGATTTAGGGACGCTGATGAGAAAGCGGCGATCCCACAGGCCGGTCGTGCCGGGTTCGAGGGTGAGCCCTTGAACCTCCTTCGCGAGCGCCGCTTCTTCGCGTGTGGCGAGGACTGTCTTCACGTCGCGCCGCGCCAAGCGGCAGCCACCCAGCGTTCGGCCGTTCGGCTTTGCCTGCACGGCCGTGAGCCAGTCGAGAGCCGCTTCGGTTTGTTCAAAGCGCGGCGGATAGGCGCTGCCGCCGACGACTTCGAACACGCGCGCCAGTGCGCGTAATGCGACTTCGCGCGGCGCCGTGGCGAAGTGGCGGGCGTCGATCAGCGCGTAGCCCCAGGGTGTCGCGTCGACCGCTGTCGCGAGGAGGGCTGCGACGGCCGTGTCGATTGCTTCGCGCGCGCGGGCGAGGTTCGCCGCGGCGGAGGCAATGCGCTCGTTCGTTAGGCCGGCGTCTTCGAGCGCTGCCGCGGCGTTCCGGATTTTGACG
>JBKJZU010000458.1:0-3351 GCA_046715015.1 Micropepsaceae bacterium | reverse complement strand
CGCGCAAGAGAGTTTGCGGGTTACGTTTGTCAATGCACAGGGCGCTCGAGAACGGCCCGGCGGGAGGACGAATGGCCGAGGCCGTAACGGCGGTGCCGACAGGCGCCGTGCAGATACCTGAAGACGTCAAGCGTCACCGAACCTACGTCCTGATCGTCCTCACGCTGATCTACATGTCGAGCCACCTCGACCGCAGCATCGTCGGCATCTTGGCCCAGCCGATCAAGGAAGACTTAGGGCTCAACGACACGCAGCTCGGCGTCGTCGGTGGCTTCGCCTTCGCGATGTTCTACGCGACGCTAGGCATTCCGCTGGCCCTGCTCGCCGACCGCACGAACCGCCGCAACATCATCGCGGTCGCCGTCACCGTGTGGAGTGGGATGACGGCGGTTTGCGGCCTCGCCGGGAACTTCCTGCAGCTCGTGCTGGCGCGAATAGGCGTCGGCATCGGCGAAGCGGGCTCCTCGCCCCAGTCGCATTCGATGATCGCCGACATGTACGCGACGCACGAGCGTTCCCGCGCGATGGCGGTCTACGCGCTCGGCGTACCGCTGGGCATCATGCTGGGCTTCATGATCGGCGGCTATGTCAGCACGCACTGGGGCTGGCGGACGGCCTTCTTCGTCGCCGGCGCGCCGGGGCTTGTACTCGGGTTGCTCGTTTGGTTGACGGTGCGCGAGCCGCAACGCGGGCTGGCGGACGGTCACGCAGCAAGGGTCGCGCCCGCGCCGACGCTGGCCGAAACGCTCGTCTCGCTCAAGACTGCCTTCGCGTTCATGTGGCGGTCGAAGGCCGCGCGTCATGTCGTGACCGGTCTGACGCTAACGGCGTTCGTAGGCTACGGCGGAACCCTGCTCGGCGCGGCGTTCATCGAGCGCACGCACGGCATCCCGCGCGCGAACATAGGCGTCATCTTGGGGCCGATCGCAGGCATCGTCGGCGCTGCAGGCACGTTCCTTGGCGGCTACCTCGCCGACCGGATGGCGCGGCGCGATCTGAAATGGAACGCCTGGGTGATCGGCTTGGCGAAGTTCGCCGCCGCGCCGCTGATCCTCGCCTTCTATCTGATCGACGAGTTCACGCTCGCGCTCATCTTCTATTTTCCCGCGGTGCTGCTGGGCGCGTTCTACCTTGGACCGTGCTTCGCGATGATCCAGAGTGTCGCGCCGGTGGCGATCCGCGCCACGGCGGCGGCGATCACGCTTTTCATCTTGAATTTCATCGCTCTCGGCTTCGGCCCCGTCTTCGTGGGCTTCTTGAGCGACCAAGTCTTCTCCGGTTACGGCAAGGATTCGCTCCGTTATGCGTTGATGGCGACATCGGTCATCAACGTCTGGGCGGGCGTGCACTTCATGCTGGCGGGGCCCGCCTACCGGCGCGAGATGACGAAGGCTTAAGGAGCCTCCACGCAGCCGGGCCAGTTGCAGTACAGCCGGCGTTTGCCGAGACCGAACACCAAGAACGTGCTTCATGACCGTAACAGCGTAACATCGTTAGAAATGCGCGCCTTTCTGCGTAACGAGAAGCGTCACGCGTGTACACACGCGTCGGCTTCCGGTGCCGGAAGATAGCGGGCGAACGCCTCGCTGAAATCCGCCGCGAGGTAGCCGCGTGCGGAAGCATCGCTGCTCGTGCGAACGACGCGCGGGCGAATGCCGAACGGCCGTAGCCGTTGAGCGAGCACGCGCGCGTCGAGCGCCATATGACGCCAAGGCCGCTCCTCGTCCGTGAGCAGCGTTTTGACGATGTGGTCGCTGGTCAACCGGTCTTGTGTCCCGAAGGCGCTATGCAAGTCGGTCAGCAAAGCGACGCCGAGATCGGCTTCGGCTCCTGCGTCGAACAAGGTGACGGCCGCGGCGCGCGCCTGCCTGATCCAAACGGCATCGGCCTTTTCCGCGATCGCAAGCAGCGGGCGCCAATTCTGCACCTGCGAGCCGCCCAGGCTGAGGGGTAGCTGAGGCTCCACGGCCGCCGCCGCGCGCCCTTCCTCTTGGGCCCAACGCACGGCTTTCGCGCGCAAGTTCTCGAGAGGCGACGGTTCGCGGGGCAGCGGCTCCGGCCGCTCGTGCGCCAGAACGGGCTCGAGCGCGATCGTAAGGCAACGCTTGGCGATCTCGGCCGGCACCGGAGCATTCGTGGCGAAAGCGCACGGGGTGAAGCAAGAGAATGTCGGCCTTGCGAACGCATTCTGCGCGGCGTTCAGATAGACCGCGTCGCGCGCGTGACCGGCGGCAATCAAGCGACGAAGCCCGCGATTGCCGGCGAGCCAAGTTTGCGCATCGTCGAGCAAAAGCGTCGGATGCACTTCGTCGATCAAGCCCACCAGGCTTTGCGCCGAAGTCGGAACGAGCGAAAGCGGCCGTGGCGTCAGCGCAGCCAGCAGGCGCAACGCGGTTGACTTGCCGGCGGCCACCGGGACGCTTGTCAACGCAAGCCGGGGCGAGGAGGCCGACCACTCCACGATCCAGGTATGGGCGATCCAAAGAACCACGGCAAAGCGCTGCGCCGCGGTCAAGCGCAGATGGCGGCCGACCACGACGTCCAGATCGTGCAGAAGCTCCGAGGTCGTGACGGGATGCGGCCAGGCCTCTGGGTCGGCAAGGCCCGAAAACGGGAATGGCTGTGCGCGCGCCACCCACAGCTTTTGCGCGCGGTTGAGCGCGTTCGACATACGGTGAGACCGCGCCCGTGCCGCCGACGCCCTTGAGTTGACCGTCATGCGTTCCGGCGTCAGCGGCTTGTAGTCCCGCTCGTCGGCCGGTTCGTTCGTAAGGGTGGGGGCTTGGTCAGTCACAGGTCATCCATGATGAACTGGCGCTTATATAGAACATAACAAGAACAATGTCAAGAAGAATCCGGCGGTCCTAGGCGCTCGCCCGCGCTGTCGCGCGCCAGGACGCAAGCCGGCGCAAGCGGACGGGGCAGCAGAGCTTGATATAGTGCAACTGGCGCCGAGGGTGGGGAATATGCATCATGTCCCCGTATTTTCCGTATTTCGGACCTGCTCCCGGTAGGGAAGATGTGCCAGTAGACGCCAGTGCTGCGAAAGGCGGCGAGGATGGTGGAGTTCAGCGCCAACGTTTGTGCGCTTGCCTTACCGGTCAGTCGCCAACGAACTGTCTAAGCTTTACGGCGTGGTCGCGCGCGATGATTTCTGCTGCCTTCTCGCCGATCATGATGCATGCGGCGTTGGTGTTGCCGCTGACGATCTCTGGCATGATGCTGGCGTCGGCAACGCGCAGATTCCTCACCCCAAGCACTTTGAGGCGCGGATCGACGACATCGCCGATGCGGCACGTACTGACGAGGTGGTAGACCGTCGTCGAAAAATGCAGCGCCATGTTCTCAAGG
>JBKJZU010000457.1:0-6617 GCA_046715015.1 Micropepsaceae bacterium | reverse complement strand
GTGCGGCCCCAACTGGTACGCGCGATTCGTCCACTGGTTGCTCGATTGAAAGGCCGGATTTGGAACTGATTCAAAGCCTTTCGTTGCGCGTGCTACGCGTTCTGCTGATCGCAGCACTCGTGCTCGGCGCTGCCTTTACCGCTGGCGTCGTCTGGTACCACGGCCCGGCAGGCAAACTGGTCAATGGCGCGCTGGCGCTCGCGTGGTTCGCCTTCGCGCTCGCCTGTATCGTAGTCTACGTACGTCGTAACGACGGGCGCGCGCTCGCGGCGTTTGCCGCCCCGTTCGCCGCAATCTTGACCTGGTTTATCCTCATCGAACCGACGAACGACCGCATCTGGTCGCCGGAGATGGCACACCTGCTCACCTATACGCGCGACGGCGACACGCTCACGGTCAAGAACGTCCGCAACTTCGATTGGACAGGGCCTCAGACCGCCAACGAACGCTGGGAGACGCGCCGCTACAGCCTCGCCCAACTCAAGTCCGTCGACGTGCTTTCGCTCTATTGGAAGGGACCGCGCATTGCGCACACCTATTTCAGCTTCGTGTGGCAGAACGGCGAGGCGCTCTCGCTCTCCGTCGAGATTCGAAAGGAGACGGACGAGACCTATTCACCTGTCGCCGGCTTCTTCAAAGCCTACGAACTGTCGATCCTCGCCGGCGATGAGCGCGATTTCTACGGCTGGCGCGTTAACTTTCCGAAGGAAGACATCCAGCTTTTCCGGACTCGCGCCAACTCGGTCGAGGCCGGCAAGTTACTCATCGCGCTCCTCGACGCCGCAAACGAACGTGCCGTCAAGCCGGAGTTCTACAACACGCTGACCGAAAACTGCACGACCGAGGTTTGGATGTTCACGGACGCCATGGGCCTCGGTGAGCCGATCGATTGGCGCCTGTTCGCTTCCGGGTATTTGCCCGAGTTTCTCTATGATCTGAAATTGCTCGACAGCTCGCAGCCCATCGAAGAGCTGCGTATGGCCGGCCACATCATGCCCCGCGTCCGATCGGCGCTCGAGCAAGACTTGACCGGCGTTGCGTTCTCGAATGCGATCCGCGAAGGCATTCCGAACTAGCGCCTCAGGAGAATGTGCGTTGATCGAGGTGCAACCGAGGCTCTTCGCCCACGGCGTCTGGACTGTCGATGGCCCCACAGTTTCAGTCGCGGGGTTTCGCTATCCGACGCGCATGGCGATCATCCGATCGGCGGACAAAGGGCTGTTCATTTGGTCGCCGGTGGCGCTTTCGGAGGCGTTGCGCGCAGCGGTGGCGGCACTCGGGCCTGTTCGGTTCATCGTCGCGCCGAATTCGCTGCATCATTTGCATCTCGCAGAATGGCAGAGCGCCTATCCGGCGGCGAAGGTGTTTGCGGCGCCGGGATTGGCGGCCCGGCGGCGCGACCTTCGCTTCGACGGCGAGCTTGGTGCAGCGCCGGAGGGCGAGTGGGCCGGCGACATCGATCAGGTGCTGATGCGCAATGCGCTTACGACGGAGGCCGTGTTCTTCCATCGCGCGAGCCGCACGGTCCTCTTTACGGACTTGGTCCAACATTTCCCGCCCGGGTGGTTCAGCGGTTGGCGCGCGATCGTGGCGCGGCTGGACCGGATGACGGGCGCTGAGCCCGCGGTGCCGCAAAAATTTCGCTTAGGCTTTGCCGATCGCAAAGCGGCGCGCGCCGCGCTTCAACGCATTTTGGCGTGGCCGGCGGAGAGGGTTCTCATGGCGCACGGAAGCCCGATCACCGAGAACGGGCAGGCGTTCATTGCGCGTGCGTTTGCGTGGCTGGGGCCGTAAGTCCTGCGATTGCAGCTGTCGACGCCTGTCCGCCGGGCGGGACCGCTTCGCGCCTGAGCGTTTTTCAGAACTGCCGGTGGAGCTTCCTGATAGCCCCTATTGACCGCCAGCAATTTCGGTACTAGGTTTGTACTACAGACTAGTCTGCCAAGGATGACGTGACATGAATTCGCTTTCCATGGACGACGCCGAGCGCATACGCGGCTTCAGCGCCAACTTCTTCTTTTGGCAGGGTTTGCGTTGGGTTCCGTTTGGCGTTGCTCTGATCTTTTGGGCGGCGGCACTGTCGTCCTGGTGGCCGTTCTCAGACGCCGCGCGCGACCTTGCGCCGTTCGCCGCGATGATCGGTGCAGTGCTCGTGTACGCACTCATCGGTGCCTACTATGACCGTGCGTATGGTCGCACCGAAGCGTTGCCGAAATTGTTTACCCAGCGCAGCCGTTGGAAGTGGCTGGTGGTGTATCCGTTCATCTTTGGAGCCTTGGTCGTCGACGGCATCGTGCAGCCGCCGTTTCTGGTATCCGCCGTGGTGATCGCGGGTGCCATGATCGCGTATGTGCGGTCGACGGGCGGGGGGCGTGCGCACTACTGGGTCTCGGCGCTGGTATTGCTTGGCGTGGGCGTTGCATCCTGGTTCGGCGTCGCGCCTTCGGGGAAGGATGGCATTACCCTGCTGACGGCGTTGCTGGGCGTCATCTATGTCGTAGGCGGTGTGCTCGACCACATCGAGATGCGTCGTCGGCTTGCGGCGACGGCTGGCGCCGCATGAATCTACCGTTCCAAGCGCTGGCCGCTCTCGATCGCACAATCCAAGAACCAGCACGCCTTGCGATAATGACCGCACTGGAGAATCTCCGCGAAGCCGACTTCCTGTTTTTGCAGCGTCTCACCGGTCTGACGAAGGGCAACTTGTCCAGCCATCTCACCACGTTGGAGGGGGCAGGGCTCGTGAAGATCGACAAGGGCTATGAGGGAAAGACGCCGCGAACTCGCGTTGGTCTGACCGCCACCGGCCGTTCAGCGATAAAGCGGCATTGGCGCCAGCTGATCGAGCTGCGCGAAAGCGCTTCAGCTTGGTCTGAAAAAGACGAAACCGACCGATAGCCGCGCGGCCTCAGGCGCCCGGGAAGTCCGCTCCCCACCACGCCGAGCCTGAGGGCTTGTCCGAGAAATTCTTGCAGGAGTATTCTTCTTCTTCGCCGTTAGCGGGCAGGCTCGACTCGCATGCGCCGATGTCGCCAAAGGGGCCGGCGATCAGGCGATAACCGCCTGGCGAGAACTCAACCTGATACCATCCGGGACCCGACCAGACCGGCGCGGCTTGAGCCGTTCCCGAGCCCAAGAACTGGGCTGCGATCAAAACGAGTTGGCGCATGTACTGCTCCCTCGGCTCTCATACTCATACTGCCACGTCGCGTCGGAGTTGCCTATGCGCCGCGTTCCGGCGCCTAAATCGACACCAGCACGGCGTGGGCGCGCATCGGTTGATCGAAGCCCTTCAGGGCCACGGTTCCCATGTCTTGCAACGGCAATGCTTTGCCGATGCACAGTTCTGCGACGGCGTTCGAGACGAGAATCTGACCGGGCGCCGCGTGCGAGCACAGGCGGGCGGCGAGTTGCACGGTCGAGCCGAACAAATCGTTCGCCCGTTCGATCGGTTCGCCCGAGGCGACGCCCACGCGAACGAATAACGGCTGCTCAGGGTTTTCGCGGCGATGCCGTGCCAGCGCTTGCTGCACGTCCATCGCACAGCGGACGGTTGCTGCCGCCGATGCGAACACCGCCATGATGCCATCACCCGTGTGCTTCACTTCGCGGCCTTTGCCCGTGGACACATTCTCCCGAACGATGCGGTCGTGCACTTCAAGGAGAGCGAAGGCCAGTTCGTCGCCAAGCCGTTGCGTCATGCTCGTCGATTCGACGATGTCGGTGAACATGATCGTTCGGGTGCCGGGATCATGCTCGTTGGTACCGGGAAGAAGTGCTGCGCCGACCGTGTTCACCGGCGCGTCGCCCATGAATGCTTCGGCAAGTTCGTCCGTGACTTCGAGTATTCGCGTCGCGCGGAACCCGTGGGCCTCGTTGTGTACGCGGTCGGCGGCTGCGGCGTTCGGAGCGTTGCAGAGGCAATAGAGCTTCCCCTGCTTCTGGTTCACCCAGTATTTGACGTAGTCGACGCCGTGCTGGCCCTGCGTCGCCAAATCCTGCTCATGAGCTTTCGCAATGTCGTCCGGCGAGAGACCGGAAATATCATGGATGTCGATGTAGGTCGGCATGAGCGATCTTTCAGCAAGTTATAGTGCTTGCAATGGGTAGCATGCGCACCAAGTCGTTGCACGACGCTCGGGGCGCGTTGGTTGCCGAGGCCACGGTTAATTTCAGCAGTTACGGTCTTCCGGCGTGCGGCGCGTCGACGGTGGCGATCAGGATTTTGCCTTTCGGCTCGTGTCCCGCTTCGTGGGGGAGCGAGCTTGGCGCTGTCAGCATGAAGAGCGTTTTGCCGTCGCCGCCACCCAGCATGCAGGCGTAGCAGGGCATTTCGGTTGCGACGACTTCCAAGATCTTGCCACCTTTTTCAACGCGGAAGCACTCGGGAGCGAGCGGATTGGCGATCCAGATTGCGCCTTCGGCGTCGAGGCATATGCCGTCAGGGATGCGCGGCCAGATTGTCGCCCATGCACGGCGATTGGAAAGCGCGCCGTCCGCGCCGATGTCGAACGCGGTTAAGCAGCCGGCGAGGGTTTCGCCGACGATCAGCGTTTTGCCGTCTGGCGTGATGACCGAGCCGTTCGGGAAGTGCATGTCCGCCGACGCCACGCTGGTCGTGCCATCGGGTTGAACGAGCGCGAGTTTGGCCGCGGTGTGGTCGGCGATGACGCTTTCTGGTCCACGCTTCGTGAGTTCTGTGTCGAGGTCGAAGCCGAAATTGCCGACATAGGCTCGACCTTCGCCGTCGACGACCATGTCGTTGCAGTACCAGGTCGCTATCGCGTTCAGGTCCGCGTGCACGCTCATTTGCCCTGCCGGCGTACGGCGTAGGAGCTTTCGCTTTTCCATTGAGACGATCAGCATGTCGCCGTTCGGCATCCAGCCCAGGCCCGAGGGGCGATCGTCGATCGTGAATTCCGTGCGCACGTCGCCGGCGAGCGAGACCGATTTCACGGCGCGGGCGAAGAAGTCCGAGAACCACAGGCGCCCGTCGTGCCAACGCGGGCCTTCACCGAAATAAACGCCGGTGCAAAGCGTGTGGGTTTCGCGAGGCATGTTGATTTCCTTCTTAGGGCTCAAGACGGTAGGGCGCCTTTGCGCAGGCCTTCGATGAACGTGTTGACGGTGAGATCGGCTATCCGTGCGGGCTTCGCCGATCCCGCAGGGTCGAGCCAGGTGTGCATCCAGTTGATCATGCCGAAATAGAGCATCGTCGTAGGACGCCTCAGTGCGGGTTGGCGCGCGAGTTCCGGGCGAATCGCGACCAGCGTTTCTTCGACGATGTCGATGAGGCGGCGCTGGATGGTGACGATCGTCTTGCGCTGTGCGTCGCGCAGGTGGCGCAGTTCGTTGACGAGCACGCGTTGGCTCGCCGCAGCGCCGAGATATAGCTGGATGAAGCGGCGCGTCAGCGTGCGCAGTTTCTCGTCCGGCGCGAGTTTCTTTGCAGCGATCTCTTCGGCGGCGTCGAGCAGCGCCTTCACGTGGTCGTGCATCGCGTCGAACAGGATGTCCTCTTTCGAGGCGTAATAGTGATAGAGAAGCGACTTCGACGTGCCGCAGGCTTCGGCCAGCTCGCTGATCGAGGTGCCGTGGAAACCCTGTTCGGCGAACAGGGCCGCCGCCTTGGCGACGATCTCGCCGCGCCTTTCTTCGTAATCCTCAGCCTGTGTGCGCGCCATCGGGGAGGCACTATAGCGGTTGAAAATTGACCGTCCATTCGGTTTATTAATCGGGCTCCCTTCGCCCCACTCAAGACGCAGAGAAAGACCCTTCGATGTCCATCGCGATGGGAAAGCGCGCCGGCGCATCCGAAAACCGCATCGATCGCGAGATCGATTGGCGGCGCGTCGCGTGGCTGACCCACGCGTCGCGGGCGCTCGACGAACTCGAAGAAACGAAGCTCGTGCCGGAGCGCAAGATATTCTACCAGTTTTCGGCACGCGGGCATGACGTGGCGCAGGTGCTGCTTGGGCTGGCGCTGACGAACAAGAACGACGCGATTTGCGGGTACTATCGTTCGCGGCCGATCTTGCTTGCGCTGGGCGTGCCGCTTGCCGACGCGCTGGGCTCGTCGATGGCGCGGGCGGGCGGATACTCGGACGGTCGCGATATCGGGGCGGTGTTCAACTATCCGAACGCGAACGGACCGTCGGCGCTGCCGATGTGCGGCGGTGTCGGCGCGCAGTACACGCCAACGGCCGGTTGGGCACAGGCGCTCGAATACCGGCACACGGTGCTGAAAGATGGCGGTTGCGAAGGCGCGATCGCGGTGGCGCTCGGCGGCGACGGGTCGGTGGCCACGAACGGGTTTTGGGCCGCGCTGAACATGGCCTCGGTGCTGAAGCTGCCGATGCTGTTTTACATCGAAGACAACGGATACGGCATTTCGGTGCCGGGTTCGCTGCAGACACCGGGCGGGGATATTGCGGCCAATCTGAAGTCGTTCAAGCAACTCGCGGTGATCGCGGGCGACGGGACGGATCCTGCGGAAGCGGGTGCGCTGATCAAGGATGCCGTGCGCCTCGTGCGCGAGGGGCGAGGGCCCGCGCTGCTCCGGCTCACCGTGCCGCGGCTCGAAGGGCATTCGTTTCAAGATACGCAGACTTACAAAT
>JBKJZU010000456.1:0-4318 GCA_046715015.1 Micropepsaceae bacterium | reverse complement strand
TTCCTTCGGTGACAATGTCGTTTCGCCTGACATACTGTCAGCCGACCACGCCATTGACAACCGACGAGGACTCCATGCGCGCCGCCGTCTTCAAGGAAATCGGCAAACCGCTTAGCGTCGAAACGCTGGCCAACCCCGAGTGCGGTCCGACGAACCTGATTTTGAAGGTCAAGAACTGCGGCATCTGCGGCTCCGACCTACACATGACGGAGGCGACGTCGATCCAGCCGCTGCCCGCAGGCTCAGTCATGGGTCACGAGTTCGCTGGCGAAGTGATTGAGGTTGGCTCGGCCGCGAAAGGCAAATGGAAAGCGGGCGACCGCGTCGCCGGTTTCCCCTTCATCTGTTGCGGCGAATTTAGCCCATGCCTGAACATGTCCGGCGGCTACGCGACATGCGCCAAGGGCATGCCCGTGGGCCTCGGTCAAAGCCACGGCGCGTACGCGGAGTTCGTGAAGATCAGCGCGATGGGCGCGCATAAGATACCAGCCAACGTCAGCTTCCGCGAAGGCGCGATGATCGAACCGCTCGCGGTCGGCCTCCACGCCGTCGACAAGGCCGGGATGGAGCGCGGCGCAACCGTGCTCGTGATCGGCGCAGGTCCCGTGGGCTTGGCGGTGATGCTCTGGGCGACGTTCTTAGGCGCGCGTCACGTCATCGTCAGCGAGCGCGCCGAAACGCGCACGAAGATGGCGGCCCGCTTCGGCGCCACCGACGCTGTCGATCCTGTCAAAGCGATCATCCCGCAAGTCGAAGCGATCGCGGGCAAAGGTCCGGACATCATCTTCGAGTGCGTCGGCGCACCCGGCCTCATCAACGAAGTCATGATGATGGCCCCGCGCCACTGCAAGATTGTGGTCGCGGGCGTCTGCCAGCAGATGGATATGATCATGCCGTTGATGGGCATCTTGAAGGAGCTCACGCTGCAATTCGTGCTCGGCTACCGTCCCGCCGACTTCGACTATGTGATTGAGATGATTGCGAAAGACCGCGTCGACGTCGAACACATGATCACGGATGTCGTTAATCTCGACGCGCTGCCAGCCGCGTTCGAAGCGCTTCGCAAGCCCGCGCATCAGTGCAAGGTGATGCTGGAGAACTAGTCGGTCAAGCCGAGACCACTAAGAATCCCGCGCGCGGAAAATGGACGACCACGTCGCCGACCGCCTGGTCGTGCCGCTTGATCGCAATCTCCTGCGCCGTCGAGAAGACGAGCTCGCCCGTCACAGGATCGCGGCCATAGTCGTCGGCCATGACGCTGACACGCTCGCCCGGCTTGCGTCCGTTCGGATCGTGTTCGTCCGCGCGCGCGACCGCCGTGGATGTTGCGGCATTCGCGATCGCAAGCGCCTCTTTCGAATCCATCGGCGTGTGCGTGCCGTAGCCGATAGCCGTCACCCGCGCATGCCACGCGGTGAGCCGCGGAAACTCCTTCAACAAAGCCTCCGCCGTCGGCGCGAAGAAGCTCTTCAAGAACCAGATGTTGAGATGGCAATGCGCATCGTCGACGTTGGCAACGTCGCCATGCAGGAATTTGCGCCCGTCTTGAAGCTGCGCCTCCAAGAAATCTGCATGCGCGCGCCACTGGTCCTTGAACGCCGGGATTGCCGCCTTCATCTGCTCATAGTTGAACGGACGCTCCGGAAACATCCGTTCGCGGTCTTTCTTGAAAGCTTCCGGGATCATCGGGCCGACCTCGCCGAAGATCAGCGGCACCGTCGCCTGAAAGAACGGCCGGTCGGACCAGAACGCCAGCGCGAAACTCAAACCCGCATGCGGAATGACGGCGGGCGTCGGGTGCCGCCGCTCTAACTCGCGAATGATCAGCTGCGTATCGCAATAAATGTCGGCGCCGATCTGCATCACCGGCGTCTTCCGGTAGCCGCCGGTCAACGGCATCAGATCGGGCTTGGGCATCATGTTCGGAATTTCGACGGAGCGCCACGTGAGCCCCTTCATCCCGAAGACGATGCGCACCTTCTCCGAAAACGGCGACGTCCAATAGTGATGGAAGATGATCTCGCTCATGAGCCTTTACCTGAATTCGTTCGAGAAGCGGATCGTATCGGCCTTGATGCCGTCAAGCACCACGTCGATCCCGCCGGAGCGCACCATCCACTCCAACCGGTGATCGCGGTACTCGCGTTTGAAGAGCCGCTGACGCACCGCCTCGCCGACCATCGCCATGCCTTTGATCGACTCCGCCGCTTGTTGCGCGGCCTGGGCGACCGAGGGCCGCGCGTTCGCCCGCGCCTGCCACTGCCCAAGCTTTGACGAGGCCGACGGTCCGACCCCAAGCCCCGCCGACCCATTGATGTAAGGAATGACGGACAGATCCGCCCATCCGAACGGCCCGCAGAACCAGTCTTGATCGCCCAGTTGCCGCTCCAGCCAAACGAAAAAGTCGCGCGCTTGCGCGGCGGCGCGCGTCTCGATCATCCGCGCTCGCTCGCCCTCTGCGCGCTTGAACCAACGGATCTCGCCGAGACCCCAATTGATCGGCTCGTAGAGCGTATCCATCGCGTCTTCGATCATCCGCGCCTTCGCGCGCAACTTTGGGTCACGCGGCAACATGGCGGGCGAGGGGAACGCGTCTTCGATGTATTCGAGAATGATGGTCGAATCGAACACCGCGAAATCGCCGTCGATCAGAGCCGGAACTTCGCCACGGGGCGAAGCCTTCAAGAAGTCCGCGTCGACCTGGCCGGTTCCGATCGCGGCCGGCATCTTCAGCTCGAACGGCACGCCCTTTTCGAGGAGCGCGATCTTGCACTTCTGTGCATACGGGCTGAGCGGATGTTCGTAGAGCGTGAGCATGGGTGACGGCCTTCGGTGGGTGCGATAGCGTGGCTTACCAGAACTACGGATGAGAGGGCAGTTCGGATGCAAACCCACATGGGTCTTGACGTTAGGGCATTCGATCAAACGCGCGTCTATGGCCAGGTGACCGTCCGTCCGCTCGTAAGCGGCGACCGTGCCGCGTGGGACCAGCTCTGGAAAGGCTACCTCGACTTCTACGAGACGGTGCTGCCCAAGTCCCAATACGACCTGACGTTCGACCGCTACCTCGCCCCGGCCGAACCGATGTTCGCTTATCTAGCCGAACACGACGGAAAACCGCGCGGCCTCGTTCACACCATCCTGCACCGCCATGGCTGGATGGACGCCGCCACCTGCTACCTGCAAGACCTCTACGTCGATCCCGACCTGCGTGGCACTGGCATGGGCCGCGCGCTCATCGAACATGTCTACCACGTGACGAAAGCCGCAGGCGGCACGCGCGTCTACTGGATGACGCACGAAACGAACGCAACCGCGCGCCAGCTCTACGACCGCATTGCCGACAAAACAGGCTTCATACAGTACGGACAGAAGCTCTGATCACTGCTCCTTGAACGCCGCCAGCAGAGGGACGCGTGCCGCACGCCAAGCGGGGAACACGCCGCCCGCAAAGCCGATCACGAGCGCCAGGATCACGCCCTGCATCACCAACTCAGGCGTCATTTTCAGTGCGAAGACAACCTGCGTGAAGTTACTGCCAAGCGTTGCTGCACTGATCCCGTCAAAGAGCAGAAACGTGGCGAGCGCCCCAACGATGCCGCCGATCGCGGAAAGCAACAGCGACTCGACCATGGTGCCGACGAAGGCGGGCGTGCCCCCGAAGCCGATGGCCCGAAGCGTCGCGATCTCGCGCATGCGCGCATCGACCGACGCGTACATCGTGTTGAGCGCCCCCGCGAGCGCACCGAACGACATCGCGATGGCAAGCGGCCAGCCGAGATAGAGAATGATGTCGCTCATCCCCTTGCCTTGCTCGGCATAGAACGAACGCTCCGCTTGCACGTCGAGCTTCAGCCGCGGATCCGCTTCCGAATAAGCCTTGAGCTTTTCAAGGCTCGACGGATCGACCAAGCGTGCGCGCACGCTCTGCACTGTGCTGCCGCGTTGGTAGAGCCCTTGCAGAACGGCGACGTCCGCCCAAATCTCGGACTCAAACACCGACCCGGCGGCCTCGAACTCGCCGACGACGGTCCAGTTCTGCGAGGCGAGCCTGATCTTCCGCCCAAGCTCGAACCCCTCGAACTGACGCGAAACCGCGCGGCCGACGACAAGTTCGTTCGTGCCCGGCGTGAACATGCGTCCCGCCGAAACCTTGATGCCGCGCCGCACCTGATCGGCACGCGAACCCAGCCCGCGCAAGGGCAAGTTCGCTTTCGTGCGGCTCGACTTCTTGATCCCGTCCACGACGACGTAAAGCTCGGGCGAGACGAGCGCTTTTCCATCGGCGCCGCGCGCCAAGCCGGGCGCCTCCTCGATC
>JBKJZU010000455.1:0-6951 GCA_046715015.1 Micropepsaceae bacterium | reverse complement strand
GCGCTGAAATGGTGAGCTTGCCGAGTTCTTGGCCGCGTTGAACCGGCGACATGACCGGTTCGTTGTAGTTGAGAACCACTTTGAGGCCGTCGCGCGATGCGCGGCGCATCATCAGCTTGACCGGCTGACGCACCGAGAGCGGAACCGTCCGCTGTTCGCCGGCCCACACTTCCGCATCACCAACAACGTCACCCGCCTTCAGCAGAGCGTACGAACGAAATTCGCGGAAGCCGAGGTCGAGCAAGCGCTTTGTCTCTGATACACGCTCGGTCTCGTTGGCGAGGCCGTTGACGACCAGAATGAGCCTGCGGGACTCTTGAACGGCCGAGGCGACCATGCCGTAGCCGGAGTCGGCGGTGTGGCCAGTCTTCAATCCGTCGGCGCCCGCGTAGGTTCCTAGAAGCAAATTGCGGTTGCCTTGCTTGATGCCGTTCCAGGTGAATTCGCGTTCACCGAACATGCCGTAGTATTCCGGAAACTCGCGGATGATGTAGGCGGCCAGACGCGCAAGATCGTGCGCAGTAACGTGCATTTCCGGATGCGGCAGCCCGCTCGCGTTCTTGAACACCGAATTGACGAGACCGATCTTCTTGGCTTCGGCATTCATGAGGTCGGAGAACGCTTCTTCGGAGCCCGAGAAGTGTTCCGCCACGACCGTGCAAGCGTCGTTGCCCGATTGGACAATGATCCCGCGGAGCAAATCTCCGACTTTGATTTGCGAGCCGATGCTTACGAACATCTTTGAGGATTCGTTCTTGCCGGCAACCGACAGGCGCCAGGCGCGCTCGCTCACCGTGAACGTGTCTTCGAGGCGAAGTTCGCCGTGTTTCAATTTCTCAAACAGAATGGCGACGGTCATCAGCTTCGCCATGGATGCCGGCGCCATAGGCTTGTCGCCGTCCTTCGAGACGAGCACCGCGCCGGTCTCGTAGTCCATCATCAGCGCGTGGCGCGCGTTTGTTTGAAGCTCGGTTGCAGGATCGGAAACCGGCTGGGCGTACGCCGCCACAACGGCAGCAAGGATATAGACTGTCAGTGCGATCATGAAGCGCATGAGATACCTACTCAACCACGATATGGGCGCCGTTGTGCCCCTTGTCGATCACTGCGTTCAACATGGAATCGGCCTGTTCGACCGTCGTATAGGGTCCGAACCGGACGCGGTAGATGGGCTTGCCGTTCCCCGCGGATTGCGTCACCCGTGCGCCGCCGGCATAGACGAGCCGTTGCGCTAATCTGTCCGCATTTCCGCGTGTAAGGAAGGCGCCCACCTGCACCCAGATCTGCGTTCTTGCGGGGACCGCCACAGTCGTGACCAAGCCGTCTACCCCGTCGTCAGTAACCGGCGCCATCGCGGCCGTCGAAGCAACGCGAACGTCTGCCGCTGGGGGGCGCGCCGCCGCGGTTGCCGCGCCTGGCGGCGGGGCGAGATCACTGCTCGACACCGAACTCACCGGGGCGGGCCTGATGCTGGGGGGGCCTGCAGCAATTTCATCCTCATCTTGGGGCGGGGATGCGCCCACTTCCGCCCGGCCCTCAAACTGCACGCGAACGCGGGCGGTGCCGTTTCCGTGAAATCCTAGAAGCTGTGCCGCACGGTGCGAGAGGTCGATGATGCGCCCGCGCGCATAAGGGCCGCGATCGTTGACGCGCAGGCGTAGCGAGCGACCGTTTTCAAGGTTCGTGACGCGCACGACGACGGGCATCGGCAGCGTGCGATGCGCTGCAGTCAACGCATTCATGTCATAACGCTCGCCGTTCGCGGTCGCCTTGCCGTGGAAGTCTTGGCCATACCAGGATGCGATCCCGGTCTCGTCGTAGAACTGATCTTCCTTTGGGTAGTACCAGACGCCGTTGATTTGATACGGGTTGCCGACCTTGTAAGCGCCGGTGCCGCGGACGCCGGTTATCTCGGCCGCGCACGCCGCCAGGCCGAGTGCCAACAAACCAATCAATGTCGAGCGCACCAGTTGTGCGAACCGCATGGAACCTTTCCGTACGTGAGAGGCGATCACCCAACTGTCGTATCGCGACTCCCGCGCCGCAACTGGGTGGGCTAACCTGCGCGAGCACTGCGCACGGCGCAAGACCACCTGAAGGATAGGCGCCAGCCGCCGCTCGCCCTAGCGGTGTGGCCGGCACAGAGGGGAACCCGATGACCTACAAGCCATTCGATCTAACCGGAAAAGTGGCGCTCGTTACAGGCGGAAATGGGGGCATCGGACTGGGGATGGCTGAGGCCCTGGCCCATGCTGGCGCCGATATCGCGATCTGGGGAACCAACGCCGACAAAAATGCTGCTGCCGAGGCGACGCTAAAGGCGGCCGGCCGAAGGGTATTGGCGCAAACAATCGATGTCGCAAACGAGGCGCAGGTCGTCGAGGGCATGAAGGCGGTCGTCGCCAAGCTGGGCCGCGTCGATGCCGTGTTTGCCAATGCAGGGATCGGAATTGGGTCGCGGTCGTTCCTCGACATCACCATCGAACAGTTCCGCAAGGTCGTCTCGGTCAATCAGGAAGGCGCGTTCTTCACGTTGCGCGAGGCCGCACGGCATATGCGCGACCGCGCCGCCAAAGGCGATGCGGGTGGATCGTTGGCTGTCGTCGCAAGTCTGGCGGCCATCGAGGGTGCGGCCCGCAACCAACATTACGCAGCAACGAAGGGGGCCGTCATCTCGATGATGCGCGGCATCACGGTCGAGTTCGCCAGAGATGGCGTTCGCGCCAACGCGATCCTACCCGGATGGATTGCGACCGACATGACGGCTATGGCGCAAACTTCGGCAACGTTCACCGACAAGGTGATCTCTCGCGTCCCGTCGCGGCGGTGGGGACGACCGGCGGACTTTGGAGGCATCGCCGTCTACCTGGCAAGCGACGCGTCGGCCTATCACTCCGGCGATACGTTTGTGATCGATGGTGGGTACGCGGTCTTCTAGGCGCGCTTTGCGCCTTCGATGATCGCGAGGAAGTCCGTCGCCTTTAGACTGGCGCCGCCAACCAGCACGCCATCGACCCCTTTGGTGTGGAGGATTTCATTCGCGTTCGATGGCTTTACTGAGCCGCCGTAGAGCAAACGAATGGCCTCGCCCCCGGCGCCGAGCTTTGCCGCAATGCGTTGGCGTATGAACGCGTGCGCGCCTTCGATATCGGCAAGTGACGCTGTCTTTCCCGTTCCGATCGCCCAGATTGGCTCGTAAGCAACGGCCGTGTTTTGCGGTGTTGCTACGGCGGGGATGCTGCCTTCGATTTGCGCCGCGAGTGCTGCTTCCGTTTCGTCGCCTACCCGTTCAGCTTCGGTTTCGCCGATGCAGATGATTGCGGTCAGCCCCGCTCGCCAGGCGGCGGCGGTTTGAGCTGCCACTTGGGCACTCGTTTCCTTATGGTCGGTGCGGCGCTCAGAGTGACCCACGATCACCGAACTCGCGCCCGCGTCCTTCAGCATCTCGGCGCTGATGTCGCCGGTGTGGGCACCGTTCGGGCTTGCGTGGCAGGTTTGTCCACCGAGGCGTACCGGGCCTTGTTCGACGGTTTCGATCAGCGCGCGCAACAATGTCGCGGGTGGGCAGACCAATATGTCCGGCAGTTGCGACTGGCCCTTCAAGCCGTGCACCAGGGCCGCAACCTCCGCCTTGGCGGCAAGCAGCCCGTTCATTTTCCAGTTACCTGCGATCAGTTGTCTGGGTGCTGTCACGCTGGCGTTCCGCTGGTTTCGGCTGAACGAAAGCGCTTGCGCGGGTTCGAGGTCAAGCGCCGTCGCGGCTTGCTGCTTCCAGAGTGGCCCCCTAATATCCCGCCCGCTTCGGTTCAGGTGCCGACTGGCGCCCCGAACTACGGGCGCCGGAGTTCGTGCTCCTAAGATCGGCACATCGACAACTTCGAGATACGCGGTGACGACCTCCCATGCTTGATTCTCTGCGCAACGCCTCCAAAGGGTGGCTCGGCGTCATCCTCATCTTGGTCTTGGTGGCCAGCTTCGGATTCCTGTTCGGCATCCAAGATTGGATGGACTTTACGCCAACCTCCCGGATCGCGACCGTCGGAAGCGAAAAGGTCTCACCCGAGGCGTTTCAACAGGAGTTCTCGCGCTATTTGCAGAAGTTGGCGCGCCAGACGAAGGTCGAACTCTCAACCGCCGAAGCCAAGTCAAAGGATTTGGACCGGGTTGCGCTGGACGAAATGACGACGCGGCTCGCCACCATCGACAAGGCGAAGGCGCTGGGGTTGGTTGCGACCAACAACCAGGTCGCCGACATCTTGAAGGCCAACATTCCCGACGGATCGGGCGGTGTTAATCGCAACGCACTTCAACAGATTCTGCAGGAAAACCAGGTCAGCGAGGCGGAGTTCTACGAACTCGTTCGCGCGGACCTGCTACGCAGCCAACTCTATCGCACGATTGCCGGTGGGACGACCCTGCCACCGGGATTGGAGGCGGCCCTGCATAAGTTCAGGCTTCAGCGGCTGGTGGCGGAGTATGTGCTCATCGATCCCTCGCGCGCGGGGGAGATCAAAGATCCGGGTGAGGCCGCTCTCAAGGCCTACTATGACACACACGCCGATAAGAGGTATTCGACCATCGAGTATCGCGCGGTGACGCTTGTGATGGTGCGTATGGAAGACGTGGCGTCGCGGGTGACCGTGACGGACGACGAGATCAAGCAATCGTACGAGCGTGCCAGGGCCTTCTTCGAAACGCCGGAGAAACGGCGGATCGATCAGATCCGTTTCAAGACCGAAGTTGCGGCGCGTGCCGCGAAGACGAAAATCGATGCGGGGCAGTCATTCGACGATGCGGCCAAGGCGGAGGGCTACAAGCCGGAAGACATAAGGCTTGGCGAAGTGTCGAAGAACGACACGACAATTCCACCTGCGGCCTTCGAGATGCCCGTCAATAAAGTCAGCGAGCCGTTGAAGGGTGCTTTCGGGTGGGTAATCTTGCGTGTGTTGTCGGTGACGCCCGGCACGGTCAAGACGCTCGACCAAGTACGCCCGGAGATTCGCGAGCAGTTCGTGAAAGAGCGGTCGAAGGATCTGCTGGTGCAATTGACGATCGATTTCGAAGACGCCTTAGGCGGCGGGGCGACGATCGAAGAGGCCGCGAAGAAGCTCAATCTCGTTGTCAAAACCATCCCCGCGGTCGACGCGCGTGGCAACGACGGCGCAGGAGCGCCGGTCGCCGGGCTGCCCGGCGGCGAGTTCATCACTCAAGTGTTTGCGACAGAGGCAGGATCGGATTCCGACATCGGCGAAACGGTGGATGGCACGCGTTATGTGTTTCGCGTGGACAAGGTGACGCCAGCTTCTCGCAAGCCGCTGGCGCAGGTTCGCGAGGAGGTTTTAACCAACTGGCGCAACGAGGAATTGGCCAAGCGCCTCGGTGCGATCGCTGGCGATCTCGTCAAGAAAGGTAACGGCGGGCAGACGATGGCGTCGATAGCCTCTTCGCTCGGCGTTGCGCCCCTGCGCACGGACCCGATGCCGCGCTACGGCAAACAAGGCGTGTTCGGCGAGGACACGCTTGAGGCAGCGGGCAAGGCCAAGATCGGCCAGTTCTTTACCGGCTCGGTCGCCGACGGCAAAAGCCGTGTCGTTGCGAGGCTTGCAGAGGTCACTTATCAAGATGAAACAGCCGGCGATCCGCAACGGATGATGTATGGCGTCAATCTGCGGCAGGCGTTCACCGAAGACTTGATGGAGCAATTCGGTGCGGCCGTACGCGAGGATGTCGGCGTGACCATCGACGAGACACAGTTCGGCAAATTCCATACCGGCGAATGACGGAGCTGACTCCCACCTTCGACGTCTTTCGCGCCGCCTATGACGCGGGAAAGCCGCAGATCGTGGCGCGGTCTCTTGTTGCCGACCTTGATACGCCTGTGTCGGCGTGGATGAAGCTCGGCGCCGCGGACCCCTACTCGTTTCTGTTCGAGAGCGTTCAGGGCGGCGAAATTCGCGGGCGCTATTCGATCATCGGCCTGCGGCCGGACATCATCTGGCGCTGTCGGGGGACGAGGGCCGAACTGAACCTGCGCGCGCACGAGGATCCAGACGCGTTCATGGCGGAGCCTGACGCGCCGCTCGTCTCGCTGCGCGCGTTGATCGCTCGAACCAAGCTTGAGTTGCCCCCTGCCCTGCCTCCGATGGTGTCGGGCGTGTTCGGCTATTTGGGACACGACATGGTGCGGCTGATGGAGCGGCTTCCCGCTGCAAGGCCCGATCCGTTGGGTTTGCCCGATGCCGTTCTTGTCCGGCCCACCGTTGTTGCAATTTTCGATGCGGTCAGGGCCGACGTGACTATTGCGACGCCGGTCTTTCCGCAGCCGGGTAAAAGTGCGCGGCAAGCCTACGACAACGCCGAAGAGCGCTTGTCTGCGGTCGCCGTCGATTTCGCGCGCAATCGATTGCCCGAGGATGCTTATGCAAGCGACCCGTTACAGCTGGCCGAGCCGCAGTCGAACACGACGCGCGCCGAGTATCACGACATCGTTCTGCGCGCGAAGGAGTACATCGCGGCGGGGGACATCTTCCAGGTCGTGCCTAGCCAGCGGTTTCGCCGGCCGTTCACGCTTCCACCGCTGCAGCTCTATCGCGCGCTGAGACGGCTCAATCCGTCGCCCTATCTTTTCTTCCTGAACTACCCCGGGTTCTCGGTCGTCGGATCGAGCCCGGAAATACTTGTGCGCGGGCGCGACGGTGGCGGCACCATTCGCCCAATCGCCGGGACGATCCGGCGGGGCGCGGAGCCTGCGGAGGATAAGGCGCTGGCCGAGAAGCTTCTCGCCGATCCGAAAGAGCGCGCCGAACATCTCATGCTGCTCGATCTTGGCCGGAACGATGTCGGCCGGGTTGCCGTGACCGGCACCGTCAACGTCACCGAGCAGTTCGTCATCGAGAAGTACAGCCACGTGCAGCACATCGTGTCGCAAGTCGAAGGTCGCTTGCGCGCCGA
>JBKJZU010000454.1:0-8613 GCA_046715015.1 Micropepsaceae bacterium | reverse complement strand
GAGCTTACGGCGATCCGCCGCGAGATGAGCCACGGTGTGACGAAGGTGGATTCGACGAAGTTGATCACTAGCAACACGAGTGGGGGGATCAAAGCGTCTCCTAGCGTCGACGTAGCGACCAACTGGGTCAGCGCGCACAACGCGATCGTCGCGGTGGGGCCGACATAGGGGATGAAGCTCGCGAGGCCGAAGGCCAGGCCCCAAACGCCAGCGTAAGGAACGCCGAGTGCAGTGAATGCTATCGCGACCGCGACCGCCACACCGGCGTTGATCATCGTCATCGTGAACAAGTACTGCGACACCTGCGCTAGCGATTCGTTCAGAATCCGCGCCACTCTCAAACGATGTTCGCGTTCGGACGATAGGAGGATGAGCCGTTTACGGTATGGCTCACGCACCGCGATCAGAAACAGCGCAAGCACGAACGCATAGATTGCTTGCCCCATGACCTTTGGCGCCATTTCCATGACGGCATCGCCCGACGATTGGGTGGGCGCGGCAACGGGCTCTGGATGACCGGCACCTGGAATGTTGCTCACCTCGTCGAGTTTGTCGGTCGCGGCTTGCACGGTGCCGAGCCACTCTTTCAATGGCTGCGCTTTGCGATTGATTGTACTGGCTATCTGCGGCGCGTTTTTGATCAGCTCCGATAGCCCCGGAGCGACTGCCATCGCCGTCCCGGCGATGATCGTGCCGATCGAAATGATGACGACGGCGGAGGCGGCGACGGTTGGCAACCCCATCCGCTCGAGAGCCGCGACGATGGGCGTCAGCGCTAGCGCGATGACCACGGCGGATGCCGTCGGCATCAGAAAATCCTGCATGGCCCACGCTGCTGTGCCGACGGCAACGACTGCAAGGATGATCAGCGCAGTTTTCGCAGAGCGCGGAAACACCGACGCGGCGGACGCGTCGATCACCGGCGGCTTGCGACTGCGTTCGCGCGCATATTTCTTCTGGCTCATCGACCATCCAGTCTCGACCGAGGTTGAACGCGCGCGCGCTGTTTTGGTTCCATGAAAATGGCGCTTGTCGGAACCTTCGACGTTTGAGCGCGTTAGTTGTGTAGTGATGGAGGAGGTTTGCCCCGTGGCTAACGAAGCGAGCGTTGAGGAAAAAAAGGTCAATCCCAGCTCCAGCTATAAACATCCAGACGAGGTGCTGGCGGATCAGGCACTGACACGCGAAGAGAAGATCGCAGTCCTGCGGGAGTGGCACTACGACGCGATACGACTGCAAGAGTCCGCGGCCGAGAACATGACGGGCGGCGAGTCCGATCGGCTGCAATCCGTTTCGAATGCCCTGTTGAAGTTAGGCGTCCAGCCGGCGGCGGAACTCGATCCGCACGCTCCGAAGCCGTCTTTGCTGAACCGGATCTGTCGTCGTATCGGGTTAGCTAGCTAACCTATTCAGTTTTTTACGTTTGACTCAGCGAAACGGGGCGGAATTTGTCTTCCGCCCCGTTTTTTGTTTCTGTCGCTAAGTTCCCGTTATTCGGCGGCCGGCCGGCGCGGCGGCAACGTCGTCGTTGTACGCGTTTCGACAATGCGCTCTGCCGCTACAGGGCGATACGGCGCATCGGCGCTATCCAAGCCGTTGTATTTCATCATGATCGCTGCGACCGCGTCGACCTGAGTGTCAGGAACGCGAACTGAAACCAGCGTGCTGCCGCCCCGGACGCGGTCGACATAGATCTGCGCGTCGTCGTTGTCGACGCCCGCGCCGACCAATGCGCCGACGAGTCCGCCGCCGGAAGCGCCCACTGCCGCGCCTATGGCAGTCGTGATTAGCCAGCCAACGCCGAGAAGGGGGCCGAGGCCGGGGATCACGATAGCGCCTAAGCCCGCCAAGAGACCCGCGCCACCACCCAAAACGCCTCCGATGATAGCGCCGTCGCCCGTGCCCGATTCGGCCATGTTGTTGTCGACGGTTCGATCGCCTGCGCTGCGTTGCTCGCTTTGGCCCTCGACTCTATTGGTGACGATGCTGATTTCTGCGTTGGGTACTCCCAATGCCTTGATCTCGCGTACCGCGTCGCCCGCGTCGTTACGGTCGTCGAATAGTCCGTGTACTGTGGTTGTCATGTCATTCTCCTATACTGTGTTTTCGAATCCGTTCGTTGCTGAGTTCGCCAGTTGCTGAATTCACCAATCGCGGTCGACCTTGTAGTACGAGTAGGATTTGTCGCGGATTTCGCCGTCGTGCTTTGTCAGGTCGTCGATGTTGTACGCTGGCGCCGCTTGAAGGACCGATTTCGTCATCGGAACAATGTAACCGCCCTTGTCCTCGTCATAGTTGAGAAGCGACCAGGGCAGGGGGTGGAACTTTTCGCCCAAACCGAGGAAGCCGCCAAAGCCAACGACGGCGAACATGATCTGGTTGGACGCCTTGTCGAGCACGATGTCCTCGATCGTCCCGATCGAAGAACCTTCGGCGTTGTAGACGGATGTCCCGGTAACTTTGGAGGCGCGGATGGCGCGCGTATGGCCTGTGGTTGTCGGCATGTTTGTGACTCCCTTGTTCGGTGGAACTATTGTTAGAACGTGCGTCGCCAAGGCGAGTTCCGCGCGGGATTGGAGAAAATTCCGGCTATCGCGAGTTTCTTTTTATTGCGTCGGCGAGACCGAGCGTTGCCGAGCATGCGACAGCGAGGAATGGATGCTCCTTCGCCATCTGTGCAAGGGCCGTGACGAGCGCTTCTTGAGACTGTTGAGGCTGCGCGCTTGCAGCGGGCGAGGACGAATTGATGACCGGGCGACTACGCGAAAGCGCCAGGTAAACAATCCCACCGGCGCCGACGGTGAGAAAAAGGGTCAGCGCCGTCAGCGCGGCAGCCCCAGGTTCCCCCGTGAGGGGGATCAACAGCAAGTTGATCGCGACGCCGCAAAAGGCAACGCCGGTTGCGATCATGGCGATAGCGACGATAACGAGGATGGCGCGGGCGATCATGACGACGCTGAGTTATGGTCGCACATGATCGCCCGTGGAGGTCAGCGACGGAGCAACGAGCCGATGAGGGCGCCGGCGCCCATCGACAATGCGACGGCCGCGAGGGGCTGCGTACGGATCGCTCCACGAACCGACTCTGCGCCGGCCTCACTCCAAGTTTCGACCTGCTCTACGGCGCTTCCGGCCGTTTCGGTCACGGCTTCGGTGGCGTTTGCAAGGCCTGAAGATGCCTCGTGACCGAGGGTGTTCAGCAGTTCGCGGACGTTGTGCTGCAGCGAGTCAAAGTCACCTTTGAGTGCGCTGATGCGAGCGTCCAGATCGTGGCCATTTTTTCCCTTTTTGCGTGACGGCGACTTTGCGTATGCCATCTGAAATCTCCGTGTTTCGATCGCTTCGATGCTGGGTTGGAAACGCGGCACGGCAATATTGGTTCCTGGCCATCTTGGCGCGGGAAATGGAACCTATTGCGCGTTCGCGCGTTTGAGATCGCTGACAACAGAAACGGGAGAAATGTCATGAGCTTGGGAACTATTCTGCTGATTGTGCTGATCCTGCTTTTGGTCGGCGCGATTCCGTCGTGGCCGCATAGCCGAGACTGGGGTTACTACCCCAGCGGCGGGCTGGGCCTCGTGGTGGTCGTGGTGTTGCTCTTGGTGCTGCTCGGCAGAATTTAACGCCTGGTCACGGTCGTCGCCTGCGCGTGAGCGCGCGATCTTTGGGCGAAATGTGGAACTTTTGTCCGTATGCGGACGTTCTTAGTCTTATTGCGAGGAGATTTGCGATGTTGAGGAATTTGATGATCGGTGCAGCGGTTGCGGTTCTGGTGGCTGGTTGCGCCGGCGACCGGGTTTACAGCGACGGACCAGGGCCTGGCGGCCCCGGTTACAGCCGCTATGACGGCTGCAGCGACAACGCCGCCGTTGGCACGGTGGTGGGCGCAGTTGCGGGTGGTGTCATCGGCAATCAGTTCGGCAAAGGCAGCGGCAACACCGCCGCGACGGTCGGCGGCGCGATCTTGGGCGGTATCGCCGGTAATGCGATCGCCAGGGACGCCTGCCGCAACGAGCGGGCGGACGCCTATTATTACAATCGGACCTATTACGACGCCTTCGACGCGCCGGAGTACGGACGCCGGTACGAATGGCGCAATCCGCACAACGGCAACTATGGCTACGTCACACCGCAGCGCCGCTATGAAGGTCGTAGCTACGGCTATGCCGGCGAGTGCCGCGAGTTTAGCCAGATCGTCTACGTGAACGGCCGGCAGTACGAGGATGTGAGCGTCGCCTGCCGCACGCCTGATGGTAGTTGGCGCATCGTCTCGCGCTAACCCGTTTTGGCTTCTTGATACTCACTGCGACCGCGGGCGATAGCCGCGGTCGTAGCTGTAACTGGTCCACGTTTGCGCCAGTCTCGGAGAGACGAGGGGTCATGAATTCTCTTTTGGCAGGCCTACTGCGACGGATTGTGAAGTCGGGACGGTTGACACTGATCGGCCACGACGGCCGGACGTTCGAGATCGGCGTGTTGTCCGAGCCCGCGATCATCATGCGCTTGCACGATAAGCGCGTTGCGTTCGAGCTGCTGCGCGATCCTTACCTGGCCTTTGGCGAACTCTATATGGACGGGCGCGTCACGATCGAGGACGGAAGCCTGGCCGATCTTCTGACGCTGTTCGCGCGGAACCTTGGCACGGGCTCCGGCGGTGGCCACCTTCTTTTGTTGGCGCGCTTGCGCGCCTTGGGGCGCCGGCTTAGTCCGCGCAATGCGGGCGCGCGTGCGCAGCGCAACGTCGCACATCACTACGATCTCAAGGACGGGCTCTACGATCTCTTCTTGGATCACGACAAGCAGTATTCCTGCGCGTTCTTCGAACACCCGGACGACACGCTGGAAACGGCGCAACAGAACAAGAAGCGGCGCATAGCAGCGAAATTGGCGCTTCAGCCTGGCCATAGGGTGTTGGATATCGGATCGGGGTGGGGCGGGCTTGGCATGTTTTTGGCGTCGACGGCGGATGTCGACGTCACGGGTATTACGCTTTCATCCGAACAATTGAAGGTCGCGAATGCGCGGGCGTCCAGTCTCGATATGGCCGATCGCGTGCGTTTCCGGCTTGAAAACTACGCCGACGTCCCAGGCACGTTCGATCGCATCGTCTCTGTCGGTATGTTCGAGCACGTGGGCATTGCGCAATACGACGCTTACTTCCGGCGTATTGCAGAGCTGCTTAACGACGACGGTGTGGCGCTGGTTCATTCGATTGGGCGCAGCGACGGGCCAGGTACGACGAACCCCTGGATTGCGAAATACATCTTCCCGGGCGGCTATGTTCCGGCCCTTAGCGAAGTTCTGCCGGCTGTAGAGCGGGCAGGGCTCGTCGTCACGGATATCGAAATTCTGCGTCTGCACTACGCGCGCACGTTGGCGGAGTGGCGGCATCGGTTCGTGAGCAACTGGGATCGCGCGAAACGGCTCTACGACGAGCGCTTTTGCCGGATGTGGGAGTTCTATCTGGCAGGGGCCGAGATGGCGTTTCGATATCAAGGACAGATGGTCTTTCAGATGCAGCTGACCAAACGCGTCGATGCGCTGCCGGTTGTGCGGGATTACATGGTGCCGGCGGGTACGGGGGAAGCCCGCGACGATCAGCGGGTGTGGGACGCCCGGTTCTAGGCCCCAACGGATGCGCGAACTGTGTGACCTGCGCGCGCACTGCAGGAACGCGATGGCTGGATGAGCGTTAGACGGCTTGCGGGTTTTTCTCGCTATGGAGACTTCTCATGAATCGACTGATGATTTCAGCTGCGGCGATCGCCCTCATCGTTCCGGCGGGCTTTGTGGTTGCGGCTGCGGCGCCGAAGGAAAAACCGGCGCAACAGAGCGCGGAACAAACCGATACGGTATCGGAAGCGTGGAAGTCGTTGAAGGAAGGCGCCTACGACGCTTGGCAAGCGACGGTGCATGCGTTCGACGAAATGACGCGCAAATCCCAGCAGGACCTGGTTGTGGCCACTGCTTTGCCAGGCGCGATTTCCGGTAAGCAACTGATCGGGACCCCGATCGAGAATGCGAAGGAAGGACGCGTCGGTTCGATTTCGGATTTGGTTCTGGGCAAAGACAACCATGTCGACGCGATCGTCGTCTCGGATGGCGGCTTTCTGGGAATCAACAACGCTCAGGTTCCGGTGAAACCGGGGTTGATTACGATTTTGCGCGACAAGAACGGCACGCTTCGGGCGCGGACCAACGTCACAGAGGCGCAGCTCGACAAGGCCGACAGCGGACGGATCATGACGCGCATCGAAGCCATGAGCGATCGCTTCAAGGATCCGAAGATGAAAACGCTATCGCGGGTGATCGGCGCGTCGGTTGCGGGCCCAGGTGGCAAGCAAGTGGCCACGGTCAACGACCTGCTGTTGTCGCCTGTCGGCGACGCACAGTTCGCGCTGCTGACGGTGGGTGGCACAATGGGCGTGGGTGCGAAGCAAGTGGCAGTGAAGGCGTCCGCCCTGCAGTTTACGAGTTCGGACCAGCCGCTGAAGACGGAGTTCACCGAAGCTCAACTGAAGGCACTGACGCCTGTCCGCGGCGTTACCGGGGCGAGCGCTACCAACTAACCCCTTTGGCGGGGCGAGGGTTCGTCCCTCGCCCTGATCCTATGCGCTTGTGATCGTATGGGCGGGCTGAAGAGGTGCCGTCTCGACGGGCATGGGAGCCGGTGAGGCCGGGGCTGTATCTATCGAGAGAATTACGGCATTGGGTGCGCCGGCGGTGAGCGCGTTGGACGCGAAGGCCATAACGGCCAGAATGGCGATCGCACCGACGATGATCGCAAGTACCTTCGATCCTGTTGTTTCCTCGATCATGAGACGACTCCCGAGTTGGTGGGGTGTTGACGGCTATGATGCCCTGATGAGCGCCGAAGCCTTCGATGCGATAGGTTTTCCGCGGTGCGGCGCAACGGAACGTAGCCGAGGAGCGGGGATTCCGTTTCTTGTGTAGTCGCGCTTAAGCGCTTCCTTGCGCGCCATCATGCGGCCACCGAGAGTTTCAAGGTCGATGCCCGAGGCCTTCACCTGTGCGAAGAGTCCTTTCGGCCGCTCCTCTTCGATGACGTGATGCTTGATCATTTCGGAGAGCACCTTGACCTTGGCGTGATAGAAGTTGTCGTCGGGTGTGCCGGCCAGCAATTCTGCAATCAGCATCTTTGCGCCGTCATGTTCGACGTAAGCTTCGTCAAGCAAGGCGTCGTCGACGGCCCCGCCGCGACAGATCGGGTAGAGAAGTTCTTCCTCAATGGTCGTATGGATCGAAAGTTCAAGGCAGATTTGGCGCGCCACAGCGCCTTTTGCAGCCTTGCCGTCGGTCGTTTCGTATTTCTCGAAGAGCTCGTCGACTGCTTGATGGTCTCCCATCAGCAGGACGACCGCGTTCGTGTGTTTCTTGTCGCGTTGCGCCACGGCTCGCCCTCGCTGTTGGATTGACGAGATAACGCACCCCGCCGTGAGGGGTTGCATGGCATTCGAGAGATTTTGAGTTGACAGAGTGGGCGGAGCGCCGAGGCTTTCTCGACGCTCCGCCTTTAGTTCTTAGCCGCGGTTTACGGCTGGGCCGGCGGCGCGACGGGCATCTTTTCGATGTCCGACTTGGAGACCGAGGCAACGAGAATGTTGCGGTCTTTCAAGTATGTGAACTTCGTCGCTTCGATCGACACGGCGCGTTCGCCGACGTTCAAGAAGCCGCCGACTTCAACGACCACCGCGTCGGCCTTGCCGCTCGGACCAACGAGGACCGAGCGAACTTCACCGACTGCTTGACCATCCGCCGTTTTCACGGCCGCCGTCGCGAGGGTTTGCGCCGGATTCGGCACGTCCTTGGCGTTCAGGCCGCTGGCCAACTCGGCCGGCGTGATTTGCGCGGTCGGTGCCGCTGCTTGTTCGACCTCGTTCGCTGCTTCGGCTGCCGTACGTTCGGCGGCGTTCGGTGCAGGTTGGGCCGCGAGTTCAGAGGTCTGATCCTGCTTGTCCTGCGCTTGTTGCGTCGTCTTCTGTTCGCAACCGACGATCAAGAGCGAAACAGCGATCGCCGTCGTGGCGAGGAGCGTTGATCTCAACATTTGGTTTTCCTTCCGTTGTGAGGTTGGCGCCCCTCCGAGTGTCCGTAGAGAGCGTCAAGTCATCCAAACGTTGTCGATAGAGGGTAGTTCCGCAGGTGCGGCGGTTCTACGCACCGCGGGTGGCCAAGCTGGGCCAATTTCGGAACTTGTCAGAGGTGAGGGCGTTGAGGTTGCATGGCACACACATCAGACGCGCAGAGAAACGAAGACGATGAGCCCCTTTCGTTAGCGCGGCCAATGATCGTCGGCTCCATCGCCGGTGTCCTTGCATGCGTTGGTTTTTTCAATTTGCAAGGTTACGGCCGCTACTCCGCTGACTCTTGGAACGCAGGCACGCAACCGGCTCCGTCGCGGCAGCTTGAGGCCAACGCTGTGCCTCCGGAGCGCAGTGGCACGCAATGGGCGCAACCTGATGGAAGCAACCAGACGACCGACCAGGGTGGCCGGCAACCAGAGCAGGGTTATGCGCCAACAGAACCTCAACAGGGCTACGCGCCACCTCAGCAGGGTTACGCGCCACCTCAGCAGGGTTACGCGCCACCTCA
>JBKJZU010000453.1:0-20419 GCA_046715015.1 Micropepsaceae bacterium | reverse complement strand
GCCAACATCGTGCGGACGAGCAGATGCGGCCAGGTTTGCGTGCCGAAAGCGAGTGTCATCTGCGCACGCCGTTTCACGTCGAGGGGCAAGCCGTCCGGCCCCCCGATCAAGAACAAGGCGCGCGCCTCGCCGACGTCGCGCCACTTCGCGATCTGTTTGGCGAACGCGTCGCTGGTCAAAGAGGTGCCGCGCTCGTCGAGGGCGACGAGCAACACGCCACCCGCGCACGCCTCGATCAACCGCTCCGGCCGCCGCTCGTCCCATTCCGTAAGCACGAATGACGACAGCCCAAGCGCGCGCCCCGCGTCACGCGCGCGCTGCAAATACCCATGTGCAAGTTCGGTTTCCGGCGCGGCCTTCGCCCGCCCTCCGGCCAAAATGTCGAGCGCGAGCGCCAAAGGACGCTACACAGCTTCCGCGGCTACCGCCCCGTCGCCCCACATTTTTTCGAGGTTGTAGAACGCGCGAACTTCCGGACGGAACACGTGCACGATGATGTCCATCGCGTCGACCAGCACCCAGTCGCCTTGCGGCAGACCTTCGGCGCGGCCTTTGATGCCGTGCTTCTTCAACTCTTCCGTCAGATGCTCGGCGATCGCGCTGACATGACGGTTCGATCGCCCGCTGGCTACGACCATGAAGTCGGCCATCGGCGTTTTGCCGGTCAGATCTATCGCCACGATGTTTTCGGCTTTGTCGCCGTCCAGCGACTTCAGCACGACGTTGAGCAGCTTTTGGCTGGCTTCGCCTGCGCGCTTGGTTGCTTTCGGCGCGGAGGCCGTCTTCGCCGGAGCTTTGCGCTTGGGCGAGGTGACTTGAGGTTTCGCCCGCGAAGTGCGGGGCGTACGCTTGGCGGTCAGTGGTGCACTCCTTCGGTTGAACGGTCGAGCGGGCAACGCCGATCCGTGGGCAACCAAAACGCTTTGAGATGCACCGTCAGGACCAGAGCCGACATCCTTGTTCTTGAGAATGACCCGCTTGTCGAAGCAACGCTTCGACGATCAAACGCTAACACAGTTAGCCTGACGGCACGATGAACAATCCCGCGCGTTTTTCATCAAAGTGAACGCGAAAGCCCAGGATTTCGGCGGAAAAAAAGCGTGGCCTAGCGCCACACGCCGCGGTTGCGCAGCGTCGTCGCGGACGTGGGATCGAGCCGCTCGCGCAGGAACGTCCACGCCGGGGCCGCTTGCTCGGCAAGAGTGGCCGAATCCTTGTCGTCGATCCGCGCGTCGTCGAGAAACTGCGCCGCCGGGCTCGCCAGCGCGCGAATGGTGAACCCCGGTCGCGCGACGACCGCGATCGGCAACAACTTTGCGATCGCCTTCCACCGGCGCCAAAGATGAAACGAGGCTAAACTGTCCCCGCCCATCAGCCAAACGAAATGCGCTTTCGGAAATTTGCTGGTCAATGCCTCGAGCGTGTCGATCGTGTACTGCGTGCCGAGCGCGATCTCCGCCGCACTCACATGAATATCCGGATGCCCAGCCACTTCGCGCGCCTTCGGGAGCCTGCGCTCGAGCGTGGCCATGCCGGTGGTGCTCTTCAACGGATTCTGCGGCGACACCAGCCACCACACCGCATCGAGCTTCAAACGCCTGAGCGCAATCAGACTGATATGCCGGTGCGCCTGATGCGCCGGGTTGAACGACCCGCCCAACAGCCCAATGCGCCCGCCCTCGCGCGCGAGCGAAACAACGGTTGGCGGCAAAGCATCAGGGTCGTGTTTGACCATTGCCCCGCACGACATATTTGTAAGTGGTGAGTTCGCGCGCCCCGACGGGTCCGCGCGCATGGAGGCGGCCGGTCGCGATGCCGATCTCCGCACCCAGGCCGAACTCCGCGCCGTCGGCAAATTGCGTCGAAGCATTGTGCAGCACGATCGCGCTATCGACTTCGCGCAAGAACGTCTCGGCCGCCACCTTGTCTTCCGTCACGATGGATTCCGTGTGCGCTGAGCCGTACTTCGCGATATGCGCGATTGCGGCATCCACGCCCTCGACGACTTTCACCGCCATGATCGCCTCGAGATACTCGGTGTACCAATCGTCGTCGTCCGCTGCTTCCACGCGCGGATCGACCGTCTGCACGATCCGGTCGCCGCGCACCTCGCATCCGGCATCGATGAGCGCGAGCACCAGCGGCCTCAACAAGCGTCCCGCAGCCGCCGCATCGATCAAGAGCGTCTCCGCCGCGCCGCACACCGACACGCGCCGCATCTTCGAATTCAAGACGATGTCGAGCGCCTTCGTCAGGTCCGCACCCTTGTCGACATAAACGTGGCAGTTGCCTTCCAGGTGCGCGAGCACCGGCACGCGCGCGTCCTTCTGCACCCGCGCGACCAAACTCTTGCCGCCGCGCGGAATGACGAGATCGATATTGCCTTCGAGTCCCGCCAACATCCGCCCGACCGCAAGCCGATCAGCCGTCGGTACGACCTGCACGGCATCTTTGGGTAGGCTCACCCGCTCCAACGCCTCGCCGATCGCGGCTTGGATCGCGCGCGCCGAGCCCAACGCCTCCGACCCGCCACGCAAAATCACGGCGTTGCCCGACTTCACGCAGAGCGCCGCCGCATCCGCGGTCACGTTCGGTCGGCTTTCATAGATGATGCCAATAACGCCGATCGGCACGCGCACGCGCGCGATCTTGAGCCCGTTCGGCCGCGTCCACTCCGCCTCCGCGTCGCCGATCGGATCGGGCAGCCACGCGACCGTCTCGATCCCGTTCGCCATTGCCTTCACGGCATCGGAAGAAAGTCTCATGCGATCAAGAAACGCGGCGCTCAACCCGGCCGCCGTCGCAAGTTCGATATCGCGCACGTTGGCGGCCAGGATTTGCTTCTCGCAAGCGGTAATCGCCTTCGCCATCGCAACCAGCGCGCCGGCCCTCTGGCTCTTGTCCGCCTTCGCCAACACGCGCGACGCTGCGCGCGCGGCTTGGCCCATGCGCGTCATCAGTTCGTCGACGTCTTCCGTGTGAGGCGCATTCATCAGCGCACCAGCGCCATGTCGTCCCGATGGATCATTTCGGCGCGGCCACGGTAGCCGAGGATCGCTTCGATGTCGCCGCTTTTCGCCCGCGCGATCCGCCGCGCGTCGTCCGCGCCGTAAGCGATGAGGCCGCGCGCGACTTCGCGGCCGGTCGAATCCTTAACGGCGACACAGTCGCCGCGCTCGAACGCACCCTCGATCGCAACGACGCCGGCCGGCAGCAAACTCTTACCCTGCGCCAATGCCGTCGCAGCACCTGCATCGATGGTGATGCTACCCGCGGCCTTGAGCGTGCCGGAGATCCACCGCTTGCGCGCGGCAGCGGGCGTTGCCGATGCCAGGAACCACGTGCACCGCGCGCCGCTTTCGATCGCTTTCAATGGCGGATGCAAACTGCCGTTCGCGATCACCATGTTCGCGCCCGCGTCCGTCGCGATCCTGGCCGCCATGATCTTCGTCGTCATGCCGCCTGATCCCATGTCGGAACCGGAAGCGCCCGCCATCGCATCGATCTCGGGCGTGATCGCGGGCACCTCGGGAATGAACCGCGCGCTCGCATCCGTGCGCGGATTGGCGCTGTAAAGCCCGTCGATGTCGGAGAGCAGCACCAAGCAGTCCGCCTCGATCATGCCCGTCACGCGCGCGGCCAGCCGGTCGTTGTCGCCGAAGCGAATCTCCGCGGTCGCAACCGTATCGTTCTCATTGATCACCGGAACGGCGCCCATCGCGAGCAACGTCTTCAGTGTCGAGCGCGCATTCAAATAGCGCCGCCGGCTCTCCGTATCCCCAAGCGTCAGCAACACTTGCGCAACGGTGAGTCCATGCGCGGCCAACGCCTCGCTCCAGGCGCGCGCGAGTGCGATCTGCCCGACGGCGGCTGCAGCCTGCGCCTCTTCGAGTTTCAATCCACCGGCCGCGAGCTTGAGCGCACGCCGCCCCAGCGCGATCGCGCCCGACGACACCAACACCACTTGCTGCCCCCGCGCCTTCACCCGCGCGACATCGGCCGCGAACGCGTCCAGCCACTCGCGCGCGAGCGCACCCGTCGCCGCGTCCACCAGTGTTGAAGATCCGATTTTGACGACGATGGTTTTTGCGGATGTGAGCTTACCGCTCACGGCGTCCATCCGCCTTCGGTCGGAAGCCCCTCCGGGTCGTCTTGCCGTTCGATTAGACGCACGCCGTCGGGATCGGCACGAAACGCTTCCGGGTTGTCCCGCCGGTAATAGGCAAGCGCGACCGCGATCTCGCGCAGCACCTCGGTGACGCCGTCGCCTTGCACGCCCGACATCATCATCGCGTTGACGCCCGCGACTTCCGCAAGCGCGCGGCGCTTACGCTCGACGTCGCCGCTCGTCATCAAATCGGCTTTGTTGAGTACCAAAATCTCGAGCTTGCTCTCAAGCCCCTGGCCGTAGGCTTCGATCTCGCGCCGCACCTGAACATAGGCCTTCGCGATCTCAACCGGCGTCATGCCGCCATCGACGAGGTGAAGCAGCACGCTGCATCGTTCCGCGTGGCCCAAGAATCTGTCGCCCAGACCAACACCTTCATGCGCGCCTTCGATGAGGCCGGGCAGGTCCGCGATCACGAACTCCGTCCCGTCGACCGCCGCGACGCCAAGCTGCGGGTGAAGGGTCGTGAACGGATAGTTGCCGATCTTCGGCCGCGCGCTGGTGACCGTCGAAAGGAACGTCGACTTGCCGGCATTCGGCTGCCCGATGATGCCGACATCCGCGATCAACTTCAGCCGCAGCCAAATCGTCTTCTCTTCGCCGTCCGTCCCCGGCGTCGACTTGCGCGGTGCCCGGTTCGTCGCGCTCTTGAAATGCGCGTTGCCGAGCCCGCCTTCGCCGCCGCGCGCGAGGACGAATTCCTCGCCCGCCCGCGTGAGGTCGGAAAGCAGCGTCTGATTGTCTTCGGCAAAAATTTGCGTGCCCACGGGCACCTTCAACGTGATGTCGTCGCCGCCCGCACCCGTGCGGTTCTGGCCCATGCCGCCGGTGCCCTTCTTCGCCTTGAAGTGCTGCTGGTAGCGAAAGTCGATCAACGTGTTCAGATTGTGCGTCGCGTGCAGGATCACGTGCCCGCCGCGTCCGCCGTTGCCCCCGTCGGGCCCGCCGAATTCGATGAATTTTTCCCGCCGAAAGCTCACGCAGCCCGCGCCACCGTCGCCGGCTTTCACAAAGAGCCTAACTTGGTCCAAAAACTTCATGGCACCACGAGTTGGGGGTTGCTCGCCCACCGCGGCCGCCGATCCCCAAAGGCGCCGCCTGAGCACCCGTGTTTACTAGTACGATCAGGCGAATTTCGCGAGTCTGTTTTCACCGGCAAGGTGAAGGCGCAGGCGGAAACCAGCCTCCCCCTTGTGGGGAGGCCAGTGAAGCGAGCGTGAGCGAAGCTGAGCTGGTGGGGGTCGCTGGCTCCGGCCATGCCCCAACCCGATCAGTCCAGCAGTTACCGGCTCTCGCGCTCTTCGCACAACATTGACGTTGGCGAAACGCCGGTTGGAGAGGGCGGTCGGCTCGCAATCCGCGCTTTGATCTCACCAAACCGCGGTTCTGCAGCCAACCACCGCTCGCGCGGCAGGGCCATATCGAGACACTTCACCTTCGCGCCCTGCGCCAATGAGAAGCGCATCGTCTCCTTCGTGTAGCGGAAGCCAAGCTTCGTGAGCACCCGCCCGGACGCGTGATTGTCGGCATAGTGCCCGGCCACGATCTTATCGAGCTTGAGCCTCTCGAACGCATAGTCGCGCACGGCAGCGGCCGCCTCGCTTGCGTAGCCGCGATTCCAATAGGGCTCGCCCAGCCAATAGCCCATCTCCCATTCGTCGTGATCGCGCACGCCGACGCCGATCCCGCCGATGAGCTCGCCGCCGCTGTCGATGACGAGCGTGACGCTCTTGCCGCCCGCCCAGAGGCCCTCTTGCATGCCGAGCCATGTGTCTGCCGCCGCCTCTGTGTAGGG
Organism: Micropepsaceae bacterium; assembly: GCA_046715015.1. GTDB lineage: Bacteria > Pseudomonadota > Alphaproteobacteria > Micropepsales > Micropepsaceae > SZUA-430. The sequence goes on along the minus strand of JBKJZU010000453.1, from coordinate 14,456 downwards.
GTAAGGCAAGGTCGACAGGTTCTTCGCGACGCGCCAATTGTTGGCGAGGGCGATGAGACGCGCGCGGTCGCGCACCTCGAACGGCCTCAACACCAAACGTTCGGTCACAATCGCTTCGAACTTCGCCACGACACTCTCCTCAATCGGTCACGCGAGGGAGAAAAAAAGAGGGAGATGGCGGACCATCTCCCTCTTAAACCTTGGACCGCCGTCCCGTTTCATTCCGGGTGCGGTCGATATGTGGACCGTCCCTTATGCGCTAGCCGCCGTCGGCTTTACCCAAATGACTTGGCGGCCGCGGCCATCAAGCTTGAAGCCGACATGACCCGGAACAAGCGCGTATAGCGTATGATCGCGGCCCATGCCGACGCCCGCGCCCGGATGGAACTTCGTTCCGCGCTGACGCACGATGATGTTGCCCGGCACCACCGACTGGCCGCCGTACAACTTCACGCCGAGATATTTTGGATTTGAATCGCGTCCGTTACGTGACGAACCGCCGGCTTTTTTGTGTGCCATGACGCCTTACCCTGTGATGGCCGTGATCTTCACCGTCGTCTGATCCTGACGGTGGCCACGCGTGCGATGATAATTCTTGCGGCGGCGCTTCTTGAACACCTTGATCTTGTCGGCGCGCGAATGGTCGAGGATTTCGGCCTCCACCTTGGCACCGCTCAGGATCGGCTTGCCGAGGGTTGTTTTCCCGCCGTCGACCAGCATCAGCACTTCGCCGAGCGCGACTTTCGCGCCCTTCTCGCCCGCCAAGCGGTCGATGACGAGCTGATCGCCTTCGGCGACTTTGTATTGTTTGCCTTGGGCCTTGATGACCGCGAACATGGAAGCGTCTTCCGTCTGCAATTGATCAGGGCGGCCGCTGGTGCGAAACCGGCGCCGCCCTTTCGAAGGGCCGCACTTATGATGATCGCGCGAAGACCTGTCAAGCCGGAAAGCCTTGAATTCGTGCCCTTTTTCGCCCCGCGACGAGGCCCCGCACCCACGGCGTAGTGCCGGGCATCCTCTCGGTTAGGGAACCAATACGCCACAGGCACGTTTTAGGCCCTTGGTGGTGGCGGATATTTTCCCGAGTCGGACGTACTCATGAGCCAGGCGCTAGCTGACGACAGTTTTCCTGCGTCGGCTACGCTTGACCGCTTTCAGGCTCTCCTCGACGTGCTTCCGGCCGCGGTTTACGCGACGGACGCTCAAGGGATCGTGACGTTTGCCAACCAAGCTGCCGCAGAGCTGGCCGGCCGGGCCGTCGAAATCGGCCAGGACAAATGGTGCGTCAGCTGGCGGCTCTTTTACCCCGATGGAAGGCCCTTACCGCACAACGAGTGCCCGATGGCGCGGGCGCTAAAGGAAAGGCGCCCGATCCGTGGCGTCGAACTGATCGCCGAGCGCCCGGACGGCGTACGCGTTCCGATTCTGCCCTACCCGACGCCGATCTTCGACAAGACCGGCAGACTGACCGGCGCCGTCAACCTTCTCATCGACATCAGCGCGGCCAAGCGAACCGAAATTGCTTTGCAAGCGCAGACCCAGCGCTTCGACGTTCTGAACCGCATCGGCAAGATGCTGGCCGGCGACTTGGATTTGGAACGGATCGTCCAACTGGTGACCGACAGCGCCACGGTCGTAAGCGGCGCCCGCTTCGGCACCCTTTTCTTCAAGTCGGTGGACAAGCAGGGCGAGCGTTACGAGCCTTATGCGTCGTCCGGGACCCCTGCGTCCGCGTTTGAGAAGTTCGTCGTGGCGCGCAATGCCGCCATGCTTGAGCCGACGTTCGCAGGCAAGGCCATCGTGCGCTCCGACGATCTGCGCAAAGATCCGCGCCACGCAAAACACGATCGGCAAAACGAGAACGGCGTTTCCATCACGAGCTACCTTGCTGTCCCCATCGTGTCGCGTTCCGGTGAGGTTCACGGCGGCCTCTTTCTCGGTCACGACCGGCCGGGCATCTTTACCAAGGAGACGGAACAGGTTGTGGCCGGCATCGCCGCACACGCCGCCATCGCCATCGACAACGGCCGCCTTTTGCAAAAAGCCCAGCAGGAAGTCGAACATCGCCGCCGCGTCGATTTCGCTCAACGCCGCCTCGCCGCCATCGTCGAATTTTCGGAAGACGCGATCATCGGCAAGGACTTGAACGGCGTCCTCACCGATTGGAATGCCGGCGCTGAGCACCTGTTCGGCTATACGGCCGCCGAGGTCGTGGGAAAGCCGGTGACCATTCTCTTTCCCGCGGATCACTTGGACGAAGAGCCGGGAATCTTGGCGCGAATTCAACGCGGCGAATCCATCCAGCACTACGAAACCGTACGCCAGCGAAAGGACGGCACGCGGGTCGACGTCTCGTTGACCATCTCGCCGATCAAAGACGAAGAAGGCCGCATCATCGGCGCATCGAAGATCATTCGCGACGTGACGGCGCGCAAACGTTCCGAGGAAGTGTTGGCGAGGCGTGTCAACGAACTGGGCGCGACCTATGAATTGATCGACGGGTTGCACCGCGCCCAGTCGTTGGAAGACATGCACAAGGCGGCCATGTATGCGATCTTTCGCGCGCTCCGCTGCGATCGCGCGTCCATTTTGCTCTTCGACGATGCAGGGGTGATGAAGTTCGTGGCCTCGCAAGGCCTATCCCCCGCCTATCGCACCGCTGTCGAAGGGCATTCCCCATGGAGACCCGACTCGATCAACGCGATCCCAATCGTGGAGCCGGATATCGACACCGCCGATCTGACCCGGGCGTTGCGATCCGCAGTGAAGAACGAAGGCATCGGTGCCCTCGCTTTCATCCCGCTGGTTGCCGGCGGCAAGGTCATCGGCAAGTTCATGGTCTATTACGACCAACCGCATCAATTCGGCGGCGGCGAGATGGCGTTGGCGGTATCGATCGCCAATCAGTTCAGCTTCGGCGTGACGCGCTGGCGTGCGGAAGAGGCGCGCCGCCGCGCAGAAGAAGAGTTGCGCGAGAACGAGGAGCGCGAGCGTGAGCGTGCCGCCGAGCTTCAGGCGATCATGGAGGCGGCACCCGTCTCGATCTGGATCACGCGCGACCCGGAGTGCGCCATTATTACCGGCAACCGCACGGCGAATGAATTTCTGCGCTTGGCGCCGGACGCGCCACCTCATTTGTCGGCAACGCAGGGCGAATGGAGCGAAAATTTCGACATGTTCGTCGGTGGCGAGCCGTTGTCGATCGCGGGATCGCCGATTCAGCGTGCAGCGCACGGCGAGGAGGTACGCAACGCCGAAGGCGAGATCCGTTTCAAAGACGGCACATCGCGCTTCTTGCTTGGAAACGCGACGCCGCTGAGAGACCAAGAAGGTTCGCCCTACGGCGCCGTCGCGACGTTCGTCGACATCACCGAACGCAAGCAAATGGAAGAGGCGCTACGCGCACGCGAGGCCGAACTCGAAATCATCATCAACCGCACGCCCTTCATGTTGACCCGCTGCACGCGCGACTTGCGCTATGGCATCGTCAGCCAAGCCTATGCGCGCATGATCGGCCGTACCCCCGAAGACCTCGTCGGCAAGGCGATTGTCGAGGTTATCGGCGAAGACGGCATGCGGACGATCCGTCCCTTCATCGAGCGCGTACTCGAAGGCAATCGGGTCGAATACGAAGAAGAAGTTCATTTCGCTGGTGTCGGCGCGCGCTTCCTGCACGCCGTCTACACGCCCGAACGCGATGAGCAAGGCGGCGTGACGGGTTGGATCGCATCCATCCTTGACGTAACGGAACGCAAACGCGCCGAAACACAGCGCGATCTACTCGTCGCCGAACTCAGCCACCGTGTGAAGAACACGCTGGCGACGGTCGTTTCTATCGCGCGCCAATCGTTCGCCAAGAACCCGAACGTCGAAGAAGCGCGCCGCTCGTTCGACGCGCGCATCTTAGCACTGGCGCAAACCCATACGCGCTTGGCTGAGACCAGTTGGTCCGGCGTCCTGTTCGAAACGCTTCTGCTCGACGAGTTCGAGCCTTATCGGCGCGACGACGGCGGCAACGTGCGCTTGTCGGGCCCGGCGATCGCATTGAGCCCGGTTTGTATTTTGACCTTAGGGATGGCGATCCACGAGTTGGCGACGAATGCGGCGAAATACGGCGCTCTATCGACGAAGGAGGGGATCGTTGAGGTCGTATGGGACCTCGACCTGCACGACCGCCTGCGTATTCGTTGGACCGAACGCGCCGGCCCGCCGGTGGAAGTGCCGAAGCGCATCGGCTTCGGCCGTCAACTTCTTGAGCGCGCGACGGCTGCCGGGTTGAAGGGCGGCGTCGAACTCGACTTCGCGCCGGCAGGCCTTGCCTGCACGATCACGATTCCCACCAGCGGAAATGTGATGGGGGTTCTTTAGATGACCACGAGCGCTCTCGAAGGTTTGCGCGTGCTCGTCGTCGAAGACGAGTTTTTGATCGCGATGAGTCTCGAGGAAGACTTGCGCGCCGCGGGTTGCCACGTGATTGGTCCCGTCAGCGATCTTGTCGCCGCAATGACTGCGGCGAGTGCCGAAAAATTCGACATCGCTCTGCTCGACGTTAACCTAAGAGGCGAGAAGGTCTTTGCTGTCGCCGACGATCTAAGGGCACGCGGAATAGCGTTCATGTTGCTCAGCGGATACGGCAAAATGGATCTGCCCGATCGCTTCCACGATGCACCTCGCCTAGCAAAACCCTACGATCCCGGCAGTTTGCTGCGGGAGGTCGAACGGCTCATGGCGCACAAGCCGAAGGCTAGCTAGCCTCGCCTCCGGTGTCTCTCGGCCTCGAAGCCGGGTACACTGAGGGACATGAACTACCGCCACGCCTACCACGCCGGAAACTTCGCCGATGTGCTGAAGCACGGCGTGCTGGCCTGGGTCGTGCGGTACCTCCAACAAAAAGAAACACCGTTGGCGCTCATCGACACCCACGCAGGAGCGGGCGTCTACGACTTGACGGGAACGGCGGCCGGAAAGACGGGTGAAGCCGACGACGGCGTTCTGCGCGTCGCCGGCAGAAGCGGTCCGGAAGCCTTCCAGCCCTACCTCGACATCGTCCGCGAAACGAACGGTCGCGCGGCTGAGATTAAGTCCTACCCCGGCTCGCCCGCATTGATGCTGGCACTCGCGCGCGCCCAAGACCGCGTCTTCGCATGCGAACTGCACCCTGAAGACGGTGAGGCGCTGCGTCGCGCGCTCGGCGCCGATCCACGTCTGCGCGTGACGATCGGCGACGGGTACGACCGCTTGATGACGCTGGTTCCACCGCGTGAGAAGCGAGGGCTGGTCCTCATCGACCCGCCGTTCGAAGAACCTGACGAGTTCGAGCGACTCGCGAAAGCGTTCATCGCCGCCCACCGCAAATGGGAGGCCGGCGTCTATGTGCTGTGGTTCCCGATCAAGTCGCCGAGCGAACTCGATCGCTTCCAGGCCGAACTGGTCAGTGCAGGCATCAAGAGGCTGACGCTGGTCACGCTCGACGTCGCGCGGGCCGAGGGCCTAAGCAAGACCGGTCTCGTCCTCTGCAACGCCCCGTTCACCTTCGGCGCGGAATGGAGCGCAGCCCTCGCCTGGGCGACCGAGCAGCTGGCGCAGGGGCCGGGGGCGCGCGCCGAAATCGTGGCCTTAACTGGCGAATAGGCCTTTTCTTGCAGTCACCGTGCCCCTCGGCTAATCATCCCGCCCTTCAAGGACGGCCACGCCCACTTTTTGGATACGGATGGGTGGCAGAGTGGTCTATCGCACCGCACTCGAAATGCGGAGTACGGCAACGTACCGTGAGTTCGAATCTCACCCCATCCGCCACCCTACGCCCTCGGCTTCGGGTGGCAGGCCGCCCTTCGTGGCCTGCCGCGCGAAGGCGCATAGGCTTAGGAGTGTCTCCCGAAGCTCCTCTTCGGAGCGTAGGGAGACGGACCCCGTGTGGTATGTCTACTTTCTAAAATTGTCGAACGACGACATCTATGTGGGATCGACAAATGATCTCAAGCGACGGTTCGAATCCCATCAACTGGGGCATGTGGTCTCGACGAGAGCGCACAGACCAACCAAGCTGATGTCCTATGTCGCAGTCCAATCGGAGCCGATCGCGCGCGAACTTGAGAGATACTTCAAGTCGGGTTCCGGCAAGGCGTTTGCGAGCAAGAGATTCTTGCGATCAAGGGATTAACCTGCCGGATCACTCACTCCAATTTGAAACTGCGTCACGTTCCCGTGAACCTCTAAAACTTGACGCGTTCGTGAGTGGCCTCATGACGCTGCGGTCTTCACCTTGCTTTTGGGGGAGAGCGCGGCCGATGAACGCGAAGGCGAAATGGGAGCTGTCGGCTCGTCACGACTGGCCCGCATACGCACGCCTGTTCGCGGAAAGCCGCCGCATTCACGTCCCGGACCTGATGGCACGCGAAGCCGCCGAAGCCGCCTACGGTGCACTCGCCGAAGCGACGGCCTGGAATACGGTCATCAACGCAGGCGCCAAGGTCATCGACTTAACCGACGACATCAAGGCGTCTCTCAGCGCCGCACAGGCGGAAGCTCTCGACCGCAGCGTCGTCGCCTCGGCAAGCCAAGGCTACCAATTCAAGTTCGACAACTATCGCCTCAGCGAACAAGGCGAATCGCACCGCGACAAAGCCCACCCGCTCGCCCCCATGGTCGATTTCCTGAACAGCCCGCGCTTCCTTGCGGCGATGCGGCAACTCACCGGCCGCGGCGACATTGCTTTCGCCGACGCACAAGCGACGCGCTACGGTCCTGGCCAGTTCCTACACGTTCACGACGACCTCGATCCCGGCAAGAAGCGGATCGCGGCCTACGTGCTGAACCTCACCCCCGAATGGTCGCCCGAATGGGGCGGCATTCTGCATTTCTTGGACGAAGACGGCCACGTGGCGGAAGGCTACGTACCGCGCTTCAACGCGCTGAACGTTTTCGAAGTTGGCGTGCGTCACTTCGTGAGCTACGTCGCCCCCTACGCCCGCGCCCCGCGCTTGAGCGTCACCGGCTGGCTGCGCGGGAAATAGACGCCGCACGCACGGCGTCGATCGCGGTCATCGATTTCACGGGATCGTCCGCCGCAAGCGGAAATGGCGCATCGTCAAGCAGTGTCGCCGCAACCGCCAGAAGCTGCGCCTTGAACGTTGATGGTCCGTCGACCGTCTCGGTGCGGACCTCGCCGCCGATCTCGACGTCGAGCTTGTGACCCATCTGCGGGGCCAGCGGGTTCAACACCTTCATCGAGCCGCGCTCGCCGGTGATGTTGAGGAACGCCGCGAACGAACCACCGTCCATGCTGCAAGCGATCTTCGCCTTCGCGCCGCTTGGGAACAGCAACTGAGCCTCCGTCGCCGCATCGACGCCGTCGACAATGCGCATCGAGGCTGCTTCGACGATGGGCTCCTCGCCCGCAACAACCCGCACCCACTGCAACGGGTAGCAGCCGAGGTCCATCAGCGCCCCACCGCCGATGCCGGCGTTCCAACGAAACTCGTCGGCGGTCTTCGGGATTGGCGCGTGGAACGCCGCGTCCAAAGAGACGATCCGCCCGAGCGTGCCGCTGCGGCAAATCTCGACGATCCGGTGCCACAGCGCATGATGGCGATAGTGGAACGCTTCGAACACGCGCCGCTCCGCCCGCTCGGCCGCGCTAAGCACGTGGCTCGCCTCATCCGCGTTCATCGAAAACGGCTTTTCGACCAACACGTGCTTGCCCGCCTCGAGCGCTTTGATCGCGATCGCGGTATGAAATGCAGGCGGCGTTGCGACATAGACAAGATCGATCGAAGGGTCGCCGATCAGAGCGTCATAAGACGTGTGAACCTTCGCGATCCCATGCTCCGTCGCGAACGTCTGCGCTCGCGCAGGATCGCGGGCCGCAACCGCCGCGATCTTCACGCGCGCAACCTCGCGCGCGGGCGCAACCATCGCGTAGACCGCCACGCGCGCCGCGCCGATGATGCCGATGTTGATTGTCACGAGATCGCCGCTCCACGAGGCCCCGAAAGGGCGTGAGGCGTGCACGCTAGCGCGATCCCTCAAGATCGCAAGAAACTAGAAGATCAGCGAAAACACGAAATAGACGCCGGCCCACGAAGCGGCGGCAAGCGTGATCCAAGCCGGGATGCTCCACTGCAGCGGCACGACATCCTCCTCCGGCGCCGCGAAGGCTTCGACTGTCAAAGGAAACTTCGTCCTGAAGTGGATATTGCTCATCCCAGCACCCGCACCGTTTTCTTTTCGTGATTCGTTTTCCGAATCATCGCTGCACGGATTTTAGCAAACGCGTGGGCTCGCAAATAGCGGCACAATCCTCCGTCCCCGGACGATTTGGCGTCCGCGCTACAGCTTTAACGTGAAAGCGCCAACCCAGCGTTGGTGAGGCTCAGTTGAACGTGATCAGCGCCGACCCGACGGCAAAGCTCGCGCCGAACCCGATCATCAACGCGTTGTCGCCTTTCTTGGCCTTGCCTTCGGCGATCAACTGATCGAGCAACAAAGGAATGCTCGCGCTCGATGTGTTGCCGGTATCGGCAAACGACGCGCAGAGTTTCGCAGGATCGATGCCCGCCGACTTGCACGCCGGGATTAGAATGCGCGTAAGATTGGCTTGATGCGGGATCAGCCAGTCGATCGAGTGCCCGTCGTTCTGATAGCGGTGAATTTCGTCGACCAAAATCCGCGTGGCGCCAACCGCAACCGGCGGGCCCGCCATGTACCAGCGCACATCCTGCGGCACTTCGAGCGAAGGATTGCTGGCCTGCATGCCGGCACCCTTGATCAGGCCGATCGTTCCCGCATCGATCATCGACGTCGCTCGCGTCACCTTGATCGTCGCCAAGCCTTCGGTGCCCGCCTCAAGCAAAACGCCAGCCGCCGCATCGCCGAACAGCGTCGAGATCCCGAATGCCTTCGGATCGTAGGCGATGCACCGCGAGGAAAACTCGACGGCAAGGCACGCCACGCGCCGGTAGCCCATCGCTTGGACCAGGCTTTTGCCGACCGTCAGCGCGTACATGAACCCGGTGCAGGCGTTGCTGGAAATGTCGAGCACGAACGGATGCGCCAGCGCGCCATGACGCTCGCGCGCGACAGCCACGACCTGCTGCGAAATGCCCGGAAACCCTTGCGTCGAAGACGACGAGACGATGATCGCGTCCAGCGTCGCCCACGCGCTTTCGTCCATCATCTTCTCAAGCAACGCGTACGCGACATCGACCGGCGTCTCGTCCGGTGCAAAGAACCGCCGCGCGCGTAGCCCCGTCTTCTGCTCGATCAACTCGGCGCGTTGACGTGCGGTCTCCTCCGCACCTTCGTCGCGTACGTTGCGCGAATGCGCGCCTTCGATCAGCCGTTGGCCGATGTCGCGGTTCGAGACGACGATGTCCGGCAGAATGCTGGCCGTCGCAACGATGGAAACGTCTTGCATGCGAAACCCCGTACTTGAAGCCTACTATCGGAAACGGGCAGGGCGTTTGTCCAGAAAGGCCTGCACGGCTTCCTTGTGCTCTGGTGTCGCCCAACAAGCGCGCAATTGCTCAGTTTCGCGGCGTTGTGCCAGCGCCATGTCCTGTTCGCACGCGTTCTTGGTTAGCAAATCTTTCGTCATGCGCAGCATCGGGTCGGGGTTGGCGGAGATCGCTTTACCAATCTCGAAGGCCTTCGGCAGCAACGCGTCCGCGCCCACGACATATTCGGCAAGGCCGATCTCGCGCGCCTCGCGGCCATCGACAAGGCGGGCGCTCAGCATCAATTCGCTCGCCCGCCCATAGCCCACGCGGCTGACGAGGAAGTGCGTGGAAGCAAGCTCCGGAACGATTCCCATGCGCACGAACACCATGCCGAATTTCGCCGCCTCCGACGCGATGATCACGTCGAACGGCAGGATCATCGTGACGCCGATGCCGACGGCGGGCCCGTTCACGGCCGCGATCAACGGTTTTGACGATCGCACAAGTGAAATCCAATCAAGCCCGTGCGGCAGTCCGCCCTGGCCGCCGGCCGTATCCGCACCCGGGTCTTGCCCGTCCAGCCGCGACTTGAACGTGTGCTCGATATCGGCGCCGGCACAGAAACCACGCCCCTCGCCGGTCACGACGATCGCGCCGATCCCGCGGTCGTTGTTCGCGTGCTCGATGGCATCCGCCATCTCCTCGCTCATCTTCGGCATCCACGCGTTCAGCCGCTCGGGCCGGTTCAGCGTGATGAGCGCGATCGGCGCCTGCGTCGTGTAGCGAATGGTCGAATACGTCATGAAAAAGGCTCACTGTCGTTTGTGCCGACAGTGAGCCTCATCATGTTCGATTGACAAGTGCGGACGCTACGCCGCGGCCGGCACCATGCTGCCGTTGCCGTTACGCCATTCGGCGGGGACGGCGAGGTAAGCCAACGGCTGCGCGATGTTCAGCCGGGCCCGCGCTTGGTCCAGCGGCTCAGCCAACAACGCGACATAATCTTCGCCGGGCAACCAAGCAGCCTTGCGACCGTCGCGATAGGCCTGCCACACCGCTTTGAACATCGGCTGACCCGGCAGTTCTTTTTTCAACTTGAATGCGCCGACCAGGCCGATGAAGCCGAAACCCAGCGACTTCGTTTGCGCATAGGAGAACGCGACAAGGCACGTCTCGCCGATCGCATCGCGGCCATAGCCGCTCAACACATGCCAAAGATCGTGCACATCGCGCAGGCGCCGGCCGTACCATGCGAACGGATGAGACCGCTCCACGTCTTGATTGTTCGCGCGCATGCTCTCTTCGATTAAGCCCTGCGCCGAAATGTTCTCGGTCATCGTGAAGTTCAGATAGGCGCGGCCCACGCTGCCTGCAGGCAGGCTTTCGAGAAACGCGCGATCCGACAAAATCTCGGCCAGTTCCTGCCGGCGGTACGCGATCGCCCCACCGTTCGTCGTCGCCAGAAGGCGCGCATACCCGTTCGGGATCGATTTGCCGGACAGCGCCCGCATGACCTCGAACACCTGCACGGTGTCTTCCTTGTCCTTGAGCAGCTTGCCGATCGCGCGCAGCGCGGTCAGCGGCCGGTAGCCCAGCTTTTCGAACGCCACGCCGTTCGAGGCGGCGGTTTCGGTTTGATAGGTCTGCGCGACTGCCATGTGTCTTCTCCGTCAGCTTGGATATCGTTGTACCCGTCAACTGACAAATTGTCATTATAGATCTGATTTCAAGTCTGCGGCAGCACGTCGCCTGCGGCTTTAGCTGTGGCAAACACGTCATCCACCCGTGGCAGCCGCGCCTCATTTCCCAAAAACTGGACACCATAAGCCGACGCCGCCCGGGCGAACCGGAAGTGAAAATCCCAGCTTTGCTGCGGCCGGCTCAGCCGCGCATAGACATAGGCGCCGTGAAACAGGTCACCCGCGCCGTTCGTATCGATGACCCGGTCCTCGGGCACACTGATCGCGGCAAGTCTGTGCGCCGGCGCCGCGCCCTCGTACCAAAGCAACCCGCGCTCGCCCTGCGTAATGCCGCCGACTTTGACGCCCTTCTCGCGCAAGAGATCGAGCGTGCTCTCGGTCGACCGCCCCAGCTGCTCGCAAAATCGCTCGCTCACGATCGCGACGTCGACGAACTCCAGCAACTCCATGGTGTTCGACCGCACGCCGCCGCCATCAAGCGACACCAACATCCCGCGCTCGCGCGCAAGCTTCGCGTAAGCGATTGCCGCATCGCCTTGATGACCGTCGAGATGCAGCATCTGGCAACCGTCGAGGTTCAACGTCGGAAACGGATGCAGATAGGTGTCGTCGCGGCAACGCACGATGGCACGCTTCCCGTCGTTCGGCATGATGAACGAAAGCGACGACCGCGCTACTTTTCGTGCGTGCACCGGAATGCGATAGGCGAGCGCCATGTCCATGAACATGCGGCCCAACCAGTCGTCCGCGACCGTGGACAACAAGTCGGGCACGACGCCCAGCTTCGCGCAGGCGAACGCCGCCGTCACGGCGTTGCCCCCGAACGCGACCGCATAGTCGCGCGCGACCGTCTTCTCGTCGCCCGACGGAATCTCGTCGGTCAAGAACGTGATGTCGACGTAAGTATGCCCGATAAACAACGCTTTCACGTGAGACTCCCGCGGCCGCCCGCAAACCCCTAGCATGGTCCGCGCGCAATTGAGGACCGATGAAGAACGAACGCACGTACCGCTGGGCGGATCCCGCCGAAATCGCGGCGATGGCCGAGGGCCGCTCCGGCCTTGAGCTTTTGCGCCTAATGATCGACGGCAAGGTTCCGCCGCCACCCGTAGGCAGCCTGATCGGTGTGACGGACTTCGTGGCGGAGAAAGGCAAAGTCTCCTGCGCCTTCGATCCGGCGGAATTCCACTACAACGCGCTCGGCGCCGTCCACGGCGGCGTGATTGCGACCGTCATCGACATCGTCATGGGCTCGGCCGTTCACTCGACGTTGAAGGCGGGGCAGGGTTTCACGACGCTAACGCTCGAACTCAAATATCACCGCGCGGTCACCGCGAAATCGGGCCGCCTCACAGCAACGGCCGAGGTGGTTACCCGCGGCCGCGACATCGTCACCGCCGAAGCCAAGCTTTTGGACAAGAACGACAGGTTGTTCGCCGCCGCCACATCGACGCTGATGATTCTCCGCAATCCCGCTTTGTGATCGTTTCGCCCTTGACGCGAACCGGGCGAATGCGCGTCAATAGCGCCCGCGGGAAGGGAATGGGGAAGCCCTTCGCGCAACCATTGGGGAATGGTCCATGCGGGGGCGTTGGTGGGGCCTTGCCGTCATTTTGGCGGCAACGACTTTAGCCGTTTCGGCACAACCGACATCGAAGGCGAGTTCGACATCGGACTCCGTCACGATTCCGCTCATCTTGCGACAGGCCGCGCCGCCGAAAAAGCCCGAGCCACCCAAGAAGGAAGAGGCGAAGTCGCCACAGGAAATTCTTGAGGAAGCGGCCCCCGCGCCCACGCCTGTCGCGATGCAGTCGCATGATACGTCTCCAGCAGTGCCGCTCCTAGAACAGCCGCCCGCGCCGACACTCGATCTGCCGACCTCACCCGAACTCTTCGTGCCCGACCTAAACGCGCCGCTGCCCGCACCAAAGGCGAAAGTTGCCGAGCCGAAGCCGCAACCGGCGGCGAAGGCGCCGACGACCGTGGCTGTCGCACCGCCGCCGCCCGCGCCGAAAGAGAAACCGGCGACGCCTGTCAACGCGGAACCAAAGCCCATAAACGTTGCGACCATTCCCGCGACCGAAGTGAAGGGTACGCCGGGAAAGCGTTCGGTATCGATGGAGCCAGTGGAAGACGTGCCCAACGGACCGTATCCGCCGCGGCTTCCGGCGAAGCCGCGACCGGAACCTGTGAAGCCAGCTCCCCTCGAAATGCAGCCGGTCGAAGACTCCAAGCCTGGCGCGTTACACGCGGCGCCTGACGGTAAGCCGCCCGCATTCCGTTGCCTCGTTCGCGATGTGATGGCGTTCCACGATCGCACGCACGTTAGCTGCTACAACGCAGTTCAAGGCAAGGTGAGCTACTTTGCTGTCGACACGAACCAGCCGGTCGCATCGACCGTTGTGTCCAAAGCGCTCGTCGCCATGAAATCCCGCAAGCCGCTCATGATTGTGTTTGCGCCCGACGCAGATCTCAATCCGTCGAACTGCGGCCCGAAAAACTGCCGCCGCCTCATCGATATCGAAAACTAATTCTTCGGACGAAAACGGCTGTTCGCCAGCCACGCCGGCTTTGCGTCAGCGTTCGCAACAGCTTCGGTCAGCGCAAAATAGAAGCGGTGGAACTTCGCCTGCGCGCCGAAATCGATTGGCGTCGACATATCGTCCATCGGCGCGTGATAGCGGTTCTCATACCAGTCCTTGTACTTCGCGTGCGCATCGGTGTCGTAGTCGAAGCCGAAGAGGAAACTTACCGCCGGCACGCCGCGCTGCAGGAAGGGCCAGTGGTCGGTGCGCTGCAAAAGGTTGCGGTCCGGCTCGCGGTCGGGACGCACCTCGATGCCCATCGGCTCCGCGATGTCGCGCACCGTCCGGCCGAGTGTCGTTTCGTCGAGCGCGAGCGTCGTCAGGATCGTGAACGGATAGAGCGGACGCAGCTGGTCGAGATTGAGCACGGCGACCGGCGTCGGCGCGCCGGGCGTCGGGTGCGCGGCGAGCCAGCGCGAACCCAACAGGCCTTTTTCCTCACCTGTCACGGCCGCGAAGATCACCGGACGGCGAAACCCACGGCCTTGGCGTGCCTCCGCGAAGGTGATGAGCGTGGCGACATAAGCCGCATCGTCGAGCGCGCCGTTGTAGAGATTGTCGCCGTTGACCGGCGTGCCGAATCCATAGCCGTCGAGATGCGCAATAAGGAGCACCGGCTCGTTCGCAAGTGCAGGGTCCGTACCCGGCAGCACGGCGAGTACATTGTCCGACGTGTAGCGGCGTTCACGCTTCGCCAAGCGCGCTTCGAAACGCGCCGAGAAGTCGAAGGACGC
>JBKJZU010000452.1:0-2523 GCA_046715015.1 Micropepsaceae bacterium | reverse complement strand
GCATTGTTCATCACAATGTCGAGACGGCCGAATTGCTTCACCGCGGTTTCGACGATTCTCTTCGGCGCTCCTTCGGCGGCGATGTCGATCTCAAGACCCGTGCCCTTGCCGGGCAAGTCGACAGTCAGGACTTTCGCGCCTTCCTTGGCGAAGAGTTCGGCAGTCGCCTTACCGATGCCGGAGCCCGCACCCGTGACGATGGCGGCTTTGCCTTGGAGACGCATGAAAAACCCTCGCCCTTGGAGCGAGGGAGTTTTTCACATGTCAGAATGGGGAGCTAGAGGCGGTTGGCTCGAGGTTTGGATAAAGCCGCGAGGGGGGCTGGGGGCTGATGGTCCGAGGCCTTCGCCGTACCATCGAGCCAACCGCTGAATAGGAAGATGGCCTGTGAAGGCGGCGCGTCAATGTTCGAAATAAGGCCGCACTATGGCCCCGAGTCACGCCTCGGCGACCCAGACATGAACGTTTCGTCAGCTTGCCAGACGCTCCGCGATTATCCGCATCGCTTGCGGATTCGAGCCCATGATCGTGTGCGGGCTGTCGACCTCGACGTTTTCGGCCGTAGGCCCTTCTTCGATCAAGCAGGAGCGCCACGGAACGATGCCGTCCTTTCGCGAATAGAACGCCGTTGTGGGGACGGGTGGATTACGCAGCAGGTCCGGACGGCGCTTCACGAACTCAGGATCGAAGTTGCCGGCGAGCATTTCGGCGAACGGCGACAGCGGCGTTGCGATCGGAAATCTGACCGGCGTTCCCAATGTGATGACGCGCACAACCTTGTCGGGCTCGTCCTTCGCGAGTTCGCGAACGAAGAGGCCGCCCAGGCTACGCCCGATCAGCGTGACTTTTTTCCCAGAGCGTTCGCAGGCTTCGTCAAGCAGCGTCTCGCAGCGATCAAGCGCGGACGACGTCGGGCCTAAGTTCAACCCCGAGCCCCAACCGACGGCGCCGTAGCCGACGGCATTCAGCCATTTGATCAAGGCCTTCGTCGCCCAGTCGCCGGTCAGGAAACCTGGGACCACGACGACAGCATGTCCGTCGCCCTTTGGCACGTTCTCCACGGGCGGCGGGCAGGGCGGCCGGATCGTGCAGGAGACGAAACTCCCGACGTCGCGCGCGGCGCCCCAAGCGGCGTCGAACCGGCGGTTCTTCGGATAGGCGGTGAGGGCGTTGCTGCGCATGTCTGGCACGACACATAGCGCGGGGTTGCGGGCGGGTCCAATGCCGGTGCATCTAGCCCGCGAAGATATGAGGACATGACCCATGGCCAAAGGCCTTCCGATTGGCGACGCCCTGCTCGAATATGTGATCGACGCCGGCGTTCGCGAACATCCCATCCAAACGAAGTGCCGCACAGAAACGGCCTCCATGGGGCGTGTTTCGATTATGCAAATCGCGCCCGAGCAGGGTGCGTTCATGGGCATGATCGCGCGGCTGATGAATGCCAAGCGCTACATCGAGGTCGGGACGTTTACCGGATACAGCGCGCTTTCGGTCGCGCTCGCCATGCCCGATGACGGCCATGTCGATGCGCTCGACATCAGCGACGAGTACATGACGGTCGCGCGCGGATATTGGAAGGAAGCGGGGCAGGCGCAGAAGGTCACCGGGCATGTCGCGCCGGCGCTGCAGACGATGGAGCGGTTGCTGAAGGAGGGTGGTGCGGGGCGTTACGACTTCGCCTTCATCGATGCGGACAAGGTGAGCTACGACGCCTACTACGAAATGATGTTGAAACTCGTGCGGCCGGGCGGGTTGATTGCGATCGACAACGTGCTGTGGTTCGGACGGATCATCGATCCCGCCGATACGTCCGCCGACACCATGGCACTCAAAGCGCTTAACGCGAAAATCAAGGGAGACGCTCGCGTCGATACGGTATTGCTGCCGTTTGCCGACGGGATTTTCATGTGCCGTAAACGCTGAAATCGGCTTGCCAAACGCGGCTATCGGGTGAAGACTTTCGACCTGGATGGTTGACGAACCCATAGAGTTGTTCCGTGGCGAACGCCCCGCGCCACGGAGCCAAGAGACGGGCGAGACTTCCGCGCACGCGCGGGAGCGCGGCGAACAAGTGATGTTCGACCGGCGCGAACTCGGCACGATTTTGAGCGTCTATGGCCGCAACGTAGCGGCGGGTGAATGGCGCGACTATGCGATCGGCGCGGGTAAGGACTTCGCGATCTTCGCCGTGTTCCGGCGCACGTCCGAGATGCCGCTCTTTCGCATCGAGAAGCGGCCGAAGCTGCGTCACAAACAGGGACTCTATGCAGTCGTCGGCGCCGCCGGCCAGGTGCTGAAACGCGGGCACGACCTCACGAACGTCTTGCGCGTGCTCGAGCCGAAACGGGTTCAGCTCGTCGAGCCTTGAGCCGCCCAAAGAAAAACCCCGGCGCTTTGCAGCACCGGGGCTATTTCAACCAAAGGCTGGTTCCGTTACTCGCGGTCGCCGATCAGCGACAGCAGGAACTGGAACATCGCGACGAACGAGATGTAGAGCCAGAGCGCACCCAAGACGGCGTA
>JBKJZU010000451.1:0-4772 GCA_046715015.1 Micropepsaceae bacterium | reverse complement strand
ATACCTACATTGTCGCTCAGACCGGCGACGGCATCGTGATCGTCGACCAGCACGCGGCCCACGAACGCTTGATGCTCGACCGCTTGCAGCGGGCGATCGCGCAAAAGGGCATCGAACGCCAAGCGCTTCTGATCCCCGAGGTCGTCGACCTCGACGGTCCTGCCGTCGACCGCCTGGCGTTGCGTGCCGGCGAGTTCGCCGAACTGGGCCTCATTCTGGAACAGTTCGGTGCTGACGCCGTTCTCGTGCGTGAAGTACCGGCGCTGCTGAAAGGCGGCGACATCAAAGGGTTGATCCAGGATCTCGCCGACGAAATCGCCGAGTACGGCAGCGCGCTTTCGCTGAAAGAGCGCCTCGATGAAATCTGCTCAACGATGGCTTGTCACAGCGCTGTGAGGGCAGGGCGCAGCCTCACGCTCGAAGAAATGAACGCATTGCTTCGAGAAATGGAACAGACGCCGTTAAGCGGTCAGTGCAATCACGGCCGCCCGACCTACGTGGAACTGAAGCTGGCCGACGTGGAGAAGTTGTTCGGCAGGCGCTAGCGCGCGTAGTAGACGCCCGACTTGCGTGGGAAGAACGGCGCGACCAGCTTCGACGGTTTGAACGGTTTCCACGTGTCCCACTTTTGCGCGAGGCGATCGGCGATCACCCAGAGCGCCGGCGGATGGAAGCCGAGGCCGATATGGGTCGAACGGACTTCGACGTTCTCGCGTTCATCGCCCTCGCGTTCGAGGCACGCGCGCCACGCAACGACCCCGTCCGCTTTCGTGAAGATCGCGGTCGCCGGAACCGGGATCGGTTCGGCCAACTGTTTGATCCGTTCGGGATTGCGCGGCACATCTTCGCCGGTCAGCAGCTTCCAAATCGCGCCGACATTGTTTGCCGTCGGATCGGCGAACGGACTGCCCAGCGTGATGACCATCCTAACGTCGTCCGGCACCTGCCGTGCAATCTCGCGCGCCATGATCCCGCCGCGACTCCACCCGATGAGCGTTACAGCTGCGTTGTGCTTTGCCTTCAGCGCTTTGATCTGCGCGATGACGGTGGGTACATCCTCGCCGGGCCGGCGAACGTTGCGGCCGCGGTTCCAACCGTGCACGTCGTAACCGAGCAGCGACAGATAATGCCGGAGCAAGAGCGTCGAGCGGTCGTCTGCGCCAAACCCAGGCAAAACGACGACGCCATGCTTCCGCCCGCGCGGCGCACTCAAGAGAAACGGCGCCGCGATAAACAGCGTCGGGATGTCGATCAACCCGCGCGGTTCCAAGAACAACAACCGCCGCGGTGGCGGCGAAATCGGCTCGTCGGTCATGGGCCTGAGTTTACGCCAGGGCGGGGGTCAGCAACACCACCTTCGTATCGCCATAGGTCCGCTCGTCGAGCACGGAAAACCCCGCCGGCATCGCGAATGCTTCGTCCGCCGCCATCTCTGCGACGATCAGCGCGTTCGGCGTGAACCACTTGCCGTCCCGCGCACTGGCCAGTGCCAGCTCGACGAGGCCCTTGCGATACGGAGGATCGAGGAAGACGAGGTCGAACGGCCCGCCGGCGTTGCCCGGCATTTCGCCCAGCGCGGTCGCGTCACGGCGCCAGATTTTTGTCGCTCCCGTTGCGTGAGCTGCTTCGACGTTGCGCCGGATCAGTCCTCGGCTTTCGAAGTGATCGTCCACGAAGAGCACATACATAGCTCCGCGCGACAACGCCTCGAGGCCGAGTGCGCCCGTGCCCGCAAAGAGGTCGAGCACGCGCGCGCCTTCGAGCGCGAACCCGGTTCCGAAATCGTTGTGCGCGAGTACGTTGAAGAGCGCTTCACGCACCCTGTCCGACGTCGGCCGCACACGGGCATCCTTCGGCGTAGCGAGCGATAGACCGCGATGCTTGCCCGCAACGATCCGCATTAGGCCCAGCCCACGCCCTTTTTGATGCCGAGCTGATCGCGAAACACCTTCGAGGGAATCTCGTCGGCGTCGCCCTCTTTCAACTGCCCCAAATGGAACGGGCCGAACGTGACGCGGATCAGGCGGTTCACCTTTACCCCGATATGTTCCATCAAGCGGCGCACTTCGCGGTTCTTGCCTTCCTTCAACGCGAGCGTCGCCCACGCGTTGCCGCCTTGTTGACGGTCCATCTTCGCTTCGACGGGTTGATAGCGCACGCCGTCGATCGTGATGCCCTTGAGCAACCGGTCGAGGTCTTCTTGCGTCAGTTTCCCGAACACGCGAACGCGGTAACGCCGGATCCAGCCGCTCGACGGCAGCTCCAACTTGCGTGCGAGCTCACCGTCGTTCGTGAGCAGCAGCAGTCCTTCGGAGTTGTAATCGAGCCGTCCGATCGAAATCACCCGCGGCATGCCCGAGGGCAGGTTCTCGAAGACGGTTGCGCGGCCCTTCTCGTCGCGATGCGTGGTCACGAGCCCCTTTGGCTTGTGATAACGGAACAAACGTGCCCGCTCGGGCTCCTTCACCGGCTTGCCGTCGACGGAAATCTTCGCGCCCGTCTTAACCTTGAAGGCAGGCGTCGCCAGCACGTGGCCGTCGACCGCCACACGCCCTTCCGCAATCAACCGCTCCGCATCGCGCCGCGAGCAAATGCCCGCACGCGCAAGGACTTTCGCGATCCGGTCGCCATCGCCCGCTTCTTTGTCGCTCATTGCCGGGGTTGTACCAGAGGCGTGCGGAGGGCATACGGAAATGATGACGCAAGCCGACGATCGCTGGATAGACGTCGCCCTCGCCGAGGCCGAGGCGGCCGGCGCGCGCGGCGAGGTCCCCGTGGGTGCCGTGCTTGTCGGGGCGGAGCCCGGCGAGATGCTCGCCTCCGCAGGCAACATGATCGTCGAAACGAAGGACCCGACTGCGCACGCCGAGATGCTGGTCATTCGTTCGGCGGCGAAGCGTCTCGGCAACGAACGCCTGGTCGGCGCAACGCTCTACGTGACGCTCGAGCCTTGTGGGATGTGCGCCGGCGCGATCTCATTCGCGAGGCTCAAACGCCTGGTGTTCGCGGCCCCCGACCCGAAAGGCGGCGCCGTCATACACGGGCCCAAGTTCTTCGAGCAGCCCACGTGCCACCACCGCCCCGAAGTTGCGCGCATGGCCGGCGACACCGAGGCCAGGGCTGCAACGTTGCTCAGAGATTTTTTCCGCGCCCGCCGTCAATAGACCGGGTGGGTTTCGAAACTGCCTTCGCTGACGTCGGTCGGAAGTTCGCCAATGATGAGCCCTCCATATACGCGATCCGGCTCGAGGTAGAACGCGACGCCCTCCACGAAGCGCGGAAGATGTTCGCGAATGCGCACGACCTGGCGCATCCAGATCGGGTCATGCGAAATCGCGCACCGATGAAAGCCGTCGACCACGTCCTTGCCGCGCGGGCCATGAATGAAGTCTTCCAAGTGCTTACCCGCCAGCGGCCGCTGAAACGCTTGATCGAGCGCCGTGCCGACAAGCCGGATGCGCAGCCTGACCGGGTCCTGATCCGGCTCAACGTCGAGAACGAACAGATGCGGCAACAGGTCGGGGTCAACCGCCGCGGGTGAGAAGTCCGCGACGCGGTGCCGGCTGCGAAGGTGCTCCGCCAATCTGCGCAAGCGCAAATCCATGGGAAGATTCTACGCCTTCTGCGACCGAAGCGCAAACAATCCCCCTAGGTTACGGAACGGCCCGAGGCTAAGGTCCGGCACATCGTCATTGGCTTTAGGAGGAACAACAATGAACTTCGACTACACGCCCCGGCAGAAGGAATGGATGAAGCGCGTCGGCGACTTCATGGAGAAATTCGTCTATCCGGCGGAGAAGATCTACAACGACCAGATGACCGAAGCCCGCGCGAAGGGCAATCCGTGGATCGTCGTGCCGGTCGTCGAGGAACTGAAAGCCAAGGCGAAGGCACAAGGCCTCTGGAACCTGTTCTTGAACGAGAGCAAGCACGGCGCGGGATTGACGAACCTGGAATACGCGCCACTCGCCGAAATGATGGGCGGCGTCGGCTTCGGCTCCGAGGTTTTCAACTGCTCCGCCCCCGACACCGGCAACATGGAAGTGCTGGAGCGTTACGGCAACGAATGGCAGCAGAAGAAGTGGATGATCCCGCTGCTTGAAGGCGAAATCCGTTCGGCCTTCATCATGACGGAGCCGGAAGTCGCCTCGTCCGATGCCGCGAACATCCGCACGCGCATCGAGCGTCAAGGCGACCACTACGTGATCAACGGGCGCAAGTGGTGGTCGTCAGGCATGGGCGACCCGCGCTGCAAGATCATGATCGTAATGGGCAAGACCGACCCGAACGCGGACAAGTACCGCCAGCAAAGCCAAGTCCTGGTCGAAACGAACACGCCCGGCGTGCACATCAAGCGCATGCTGCCGGTCTTCGGTTATGACGACGCGCCGCACGGCCACGCCGAGATCGTATTCGACAACGTGAAGGTGCCCGCCGAGAACATTCTCTTGGGCGAAGGCCGGGGTTTTGAAATCGCGCAAGGCCGCTTAGGGCCGGGCCGCATTCACCACTGCATGCGCACGATCGGTGCCGCCGAACGCGCGTTGGCATCGATGTGCAAGCGCTTGATGACGCGCGAAGCGTTCGGCAAGCGCATCTCCGAACATTCGGTCTGGGAACAGCGCGTGGCCGAGGCCCGCACGAACATCGAAATGTGCCGCCTGCTGACGCTGAAAGCCGCCGATATGATGGCAAGGTCGGCAACAAGGTCGCCCGCACGGAAATCGCAATGATCAAGGTCGCAGCGCCGCGCATGGCGTTGAAGGTGATCG
>JBKJZU010000450.1:0-2580 GCA_046715015.1 Micropepsaceae bacterium | reverse complement strand
CTGCATTCCACGGTCAGCAACAGCAACACAGGTGTAATGGACCAGTATCTGAAAGATCTCGCTGAGGCCGTAGAGAGAATCGCGAACACGCGGGCTGCCAACCGCTCGACGAACTACGCGACGCTAGAGTAAGAGGCAAGGCGGCTAGTTCTCGCCGAAAGGCGCCATTGGGGTTGCATGGCTAGGCGCCCGCCGGAGGGAACCCGCCCCGAAGGAGTCTGGATTTCGACCGCAGGAAGATCGTTCCTGATTGACCGTTGTTGGTCAAGACGGCCGCTTTGGCCAACATGTTCGTCAGGTCAGGAAATCGCCGATAGGCGACGATCGGTTGCACAGGATTTTTGCAGAAGAAATTCCTGCTTCCGCGCGAATGTTTGCATGCCGTAGCCGGCGGGAGGCAGATTGTGCCCCTATGCGCCGCATCCGACATTGGATAGGATGGCTGCGATCCTGCAATTGGACCAACACCAACTTGAAGGGGGTCAATCCGTGCAAAAAATGATACGCGCGTGTCTCGTCGTGCTCATGGTGGGTGTGTTGCCGGAGGCAGCGGCTGCGCAGTCGTGTAACACCGCCGATCGCTCGGTGCTGTTGATCCTCGACGCCTCCGGCAGCATGAACGCCAAGCTGCCGAACGGCGAGACCCGCATCGCGGTGGCGCAACGCGCGATCAAAGGCGTCGCCGGCTTCGTGCCTGCGCAGGCGCAACTGTCGCTGCGCATGTACGGTGCGCAGTCGGCGGCGCGCCAGAAGAATTGCAAAGACACCCATCTCGCCGTGCCGTTTGGGCCGGCGACCGCGGGCGGCGACGCCATCACGACGACGGTGGACGGCGTCAAGGCGCAAGGTTACACGCCGATCGCCTATTCGCTCGGACAAGGAGCGAGCGATTTCCCGGCCGACGCCAAGGAGCGCGTGATCGTTCTCGTCAGCGATGGCAAGGAAACCTGCCAGGGTGATCCGGTGGTCGCCGCAAAGGCACTGGCGGCCAAGGGCATCACGGTTCACACCGTGGGCTTCATCGTCGACACGGCCGCCCGCGGTCAGCTCCAGGCGATCGCGCGAGCGACCGGCGGGACCTACTTCGATGCGCCGGTCGGGCCCGAATTGCCGGACACGATCAAGTCGGCGCTCAACGCCTGCAAGAAGACTGTCATCACGCTGCCGCCCAAACCGGAACCCGGAAAGTTGCGGACAACGTCGGCGACTTATACTCACCAAATCATGAATGCGGAGACGGGCCAAAAGGTCGGGGAATTCCACCGCATGCGCACCGAAGTCGAACTGCCGGCGGGCATCTACGAGGTGAAGTTCGGGCCGGCGAGCTGGAAGGGCATTGAGGTCCGGCCGGGCGAGACGACCACGATCGAGCCGGGGGTGCTGAAAGTCGAGGTCAGTCATCCCGGCGTGTTCGTCAGCGCGGCCGTCGTCGATTCCGAAACCGGCGACAAGCATGGCGCTTTCCACCCCATGGCATCGACAGTGACGCTGATGCCCGGCGTCTATGACCTGCGCTTCGGCAAGACCGAGTGGCGCTTCGTCAAGGTCGACGGCGGCAAGACCACCACGCTCCGGGCGGTCGCGGTCATCCTCGCTGAGGGCCTGAAGTGGAAGACGGCGCGGGTGACGACGAAGGATGGCAAGGAGGTCGCCGACTTCAACGCGGTCAGATGGCGGGCGGCGCTGCCGCCGGGCGACTACATCGTCGAGGTGGACGGCAACAAGCTGCCGTTCCCCGCCACCGAGGGCGAGGTGTTCGAGGTGAAGCCACAGTAAGGGGGCGACGGCGGTGCGCGCCGGGCAAAGCGGCCGCGCTCGCCGCATCGTTCGGTCACTGGAGTATTCGCGGCCCAGCCGTCCCCAAGGTCAACCGCTTGACGCGTCGCGCGACGCTTGCGGTGCTGCATGCGTTCTTGATCCGCTCTGAAGTCTCGGACGCTTCGAATTCGGAGGCAGGCTGCTGACGTCTATGGTTCGATCTAAGGCGCGCCGTTCACAGGGAAGAGATTTACGCAGGCGAGCACACGATCCGACAAAGCCGCTGCGGACCCGGCTGTGCTTGGCGGCAAAGGCCACGAAGGTGCGCGCGCATTACGCAGCGGGAATTCGGATGATTTCCGAAAGCCTAGCAACGCCCAGCGAAATGCGCTGCCTATCGCGAACACTGGAGGGAGCCGCTTTTTCAGACGGTGAAATTGAGCGCGACTATTCGCGCGGAGATCGGGCTCCATTCTCCACCTGGCCGTTGCCAGCCGAAGGGCCTCGTGAACTGATGAGCGACACGACGCGCAAACTCGCCACCATCGGCGCCCGTTGGGCCTAGCCGAGCGTCCGTTTAGGGCCAGATTCGGGCCGTCGGCGCGCGCTGGACCAACGGCCGGTTCTCGCCGAAAGCGGTCATTGGCAATGTTTAGCGCTAAGGCGATCTATTGTGCTTTTTGATGCGCTGATTGGCACTCGTGTTCCGGCGACCGTGGCCAATTCAAACTCATATTGGTGTTCGACGGCATCCTTCGGCCGTTTCGCGCGTTTAGCTTGGTACTGGCCGTTCCGTATGGCGCGTGGGTAGCAGAGAGAGAT
>JBKJZU010000449.1:0-3746 GCA_046715015.1 Micropepsaceae bacterium | reverse complement strand
GCTCGCGATGGGCTCGTTCACGTTCTACTTCGGCCAGTTCTTCAACACCGGCCGCGCCGAACTCGACGTCTTCTTCGGCTTCCACCCGTGGCTCTATCTGTTCCTGATCCCGGCACTCTCGATGCGTCTTTGGGCTGAGGAACAAAAGTCCGGCACGATCGAACTCCTGCTCACGTTGCCGATCCCGGTTAGCGCCGCCGTCGTCGGCAAGTTCTTGGCCGCCTGGGCTTTCGCCGGAATCGCACTGCTGCTCACCTTCCCGATGTGGCTGACTGTGAACTACTTGGGCTCGCCCGATAACGGCGTGATCTTCGCGAGCTACCTCGGCAGTTGGTTGATGGCGGGCGGCTACCTCGCGATCGGCTCCTGCATCTCGGCGCTGACGAACAACCAAGTGATCGCGTTTGTCGTGACGGTCGTTGCCTGCTTCTTGATCACGATCTCCGGGCACAACATCGTGCTCGACTTCTTCCAAGGCTGGGCGCCGACCGCGCTCGTGAACTCCATCTCCTCGTTCAGCTTCTTGACCCATTTCGCCGCGATCATGGAAGGTGTGATCGACATCCGCGACTTGATCTTCTTCGGCGCGCTGATCTCGCTGTTCCTGTTCATCAACGTGGTCGTCATCGACCTGAAGCGGGCAGGGTAACCGCCATGCGCTGGACCAGATCGACCATCGCCGCCGCAGCCATCGCGCTTAGCGTGGTGCTGTTCTTCGCGATCAATATCGTCTCGGACGCGTGGTTTTCGGCGGCCCGCCTCGACCTTACGCAGTCGGGCCTCTACACCGTCAGTGAAGGGACGAAGAACACGCTGCGCTCGGCGCCAGAGCCGGTGACGATCCGCTTCTTCTTCTCAGAGAAACTCTCGGTGAAGTACGCCGCCGTCCGTGCCTATGGCGCGCGCGTGCGCGACCTCCTGCGCCAATACGAAAGTATCGCCAACGGCAAACTGAAGCTCGAAATCATCGACCCCGAACCCTTGACGGAGCAGGAAGACCTCGCCGTCGCCCAAGGCGTAACCGGCGCGCCGACGCCGAGCGGCGAGAAGATCTATTTCGGTCTCGTCGGCACGAACCAGGTCAGCGGCCGTGAAGTCATCCCGTTCTTCCTCGAAGACCGCGAGAAGTATCTCGAGTTCGACATCACGAACCTGATCTACAAACTGATCCGCGAAAAGAAGCCGACGCTCGGCATCGTCTCGAACTTGCCGTTCGACACCGGCGCCGGCGGCATGATGGCCGCGATGCAAGGCCGCTCGCGCTCGTTCATGATCTACGAGCAGATCCGCGAGTCCTTCGACGTGCAGTTCCTGGAACAGGACTTCGACCGCATCCCCGACAACATCGACGTCGTGATGATCGCGCACCCGAAGCCCCTGAACGACAAAACGCAGTACGCAATCGACCAGTTCATCATGCGCGGGGGCCGCGCGCTCGTCTTCCTCGACCCGTGGTCCGAGATCGCGCAGGTCGGCGCCGACCCGACCGGTGCGCCGCTGGAAGGATCGACGGAAAGCTCGGCCCGCAGCATCGACAAGCTGATGCACAGCTGGGGCGTCTCGATCGACCCCGGATACGTGATCGGCGTGCGCGACCGCGCCCAACGCGTTTCATTCGGCGGCGACGTCACCGACTATGTGGCATGGGCGGCGTTCAACGCGCTCGACATGGACCGCAAGGACCTCGTGACCGGCGAGTTGACCGACCTGAACCTCGGCACGTTCGGCGCGATCATGCATTCGAAGGGCGCGACGACGGCGATGACGCCGCTGCTCCAGACCACCGAAGACACGATGGAAATCGAGCTGTCGAAGATAAAGGGAGCACCGAACCCCGACGCGCTGCTGCGTGACTTCGCGAAGTCCGGTGTGCGCTACACCGTCGCCGCGCGCATCCAAGGTCCGATCAAGTCGGCGTTTATCGTGCCCCCGCCTCAGCAACCGCCGACCGACGGTTCGGTGCTGAAGCCCCTGCCGGCACAACTGAAGGAAACGAAGGGCTCCGCGAACATCATCCTGGTCGCCGACTCCGACCTCTTCAACGACAGCTTCTGGGTACAGCCCCAAGAGCTGGAGGGGCAGCGCGTTGCCGTCCCCGTCGCCGACAACCACGTCTTCGTGTTGAACGCGATCGAAAACCTCTCGGGCTCAAGCGACTTGATCTCGCTCCGCTCGCGCGGCACGTCGAACCGTCCGTTCACCGTGGTCAACAATATCCGCCGCCGCGCCGAAGCGCAGTTCCTGCGGGAAGAACAAGCGCTGCAGCAAAAACTGGCGGCGACACAAACGCGCTTGGCCGAACTCGAAGGCCGCCGCGCCGCCGCCGGAAAACCCGGCGCCACGCGCCCGACCGAACTGCTGACCCCTGAGCAAGAAGCCGAAATCGAAAAGTTCCGCATAGAACTCGCCGACACCCGCAGCGCGCTGCGCAATGTGCAACACAAGCTGCGCCGCGATATCGACCGGCTTGGAACGTGGCTTGCTGCCATCAACACGTTGCTCGTGCCGTTGATGCTGGGTGGCTCTGCGATTGTCCTCGCGGTATTGCGACGTCGCAAACCCAAGCAGACCGGGAAAGCCGTGCCATGACCGACACCGCCACCCAACCGCTGATCCCGGTCCTGAAGCGCCGCGTCCGCTCGCTGACCTACCTCGCCGGTGCGACCGGCTTTGCCGTTCTGCTGGCCGCGATCGCGCTGATGCAGCGCGCCTCGACGGGCGAGCCGGCGTTCAAGCCCATCCGCATGTTTGCGAACTTGGAGAAACAAGTCGAAGACGTTACCGCGATCCAAATCGAAACCAAAGCGTCGTCGTTCAACGTCGTCCGCGACGCGCAAGGCCATTGGACGCTGCCGGACCGCGCGAAATACCCCGCCGACTTCAACACCGTGCGCAAAACGATCTTAGGGCTGGCCGAACTCGACCTCGTGGCCGCGAAAACAAACCGCGCCGACTGGCAGGAAAAACTCGGCCTCGGTCTTCCGAAATCGGGTGGCGCCGGTACGCTGGTCACGCTGAAAGATGGCAAGGGCGAGGTTTTGGCCACGCTCATCGCCGGCGCCAGCGCCGAGGGCGAATCCGCCGGCGGCCGTCAGGCGGTCTACGTGCGCCGTCCGAACGAGCCGCAAACCTACGTCGCGCGCGGCACCTTCTCGGCCACGACCGATCAGGCCCAATGGCTCGACAAAACGTTCGTCGAACTCACCCGCGACCGCATCAAGACGGTGGCGATGAAGCCGTTCAAAGGTAAGCCCTACACGGTCACGCGCGAAAAACCCGACGACGCAAACTTCCGCATTGTCGAGGCGATCCCGGCCGGCCGCCAACTGCGCACCGAAACCGAAGCGAACGGCATCGGCAACGCGCTATTGGGCTTGTCGTTCGACGACGTGAAATCCCAGTCATTGGTCGACTTCGCGAACGCGGCATCGTTCAGTGTCGCAACGTTCGACGGGCTCAACGTCACCTACAAGATCGTCGAGAAAGACCGCGACTACTGGATCGCTGTCGAAGCGGCCGCGAATCCGGCTATCCAACCGCCACCGGCCAAACCGGGCGCGACGCAGCTGAAACCGGATGTGCCGAAGGAAGCGAAAGAGATCAATGCGCTCGTCGGAGGCTGGGCGTACAAGATCCCGCGCTACAAGGGCACGCTAATGACGGCGCCGATGGAAGACCTGCTGCGCCCGATCGGCGGATGACTATTTCTGGCTGACCTTAAGCTGCGCCGCGCCGAGCACCGGGCC
>JBKJZU010000448.1:0-3579 GCA_046715015.1 Micropepsaceae bacterium | reverse complement strand
CGATCTTCGCCGAGGCGTTTCGCATCCTGCGCCCCGGTGGCATGTTCGTCGCCGATATCCTCTCGAAAACACGCCGGGAGTTGACCGGGGGGCGCAAGTCGCAAGAGGGTTGGCATGCGCAAACCGCAATGACCAAGCAAGGCTTCCACGACATGGGACGTGCGGCCGGATTCGAACCGTCACGCGCGACCGGCCTGTTGCTGTTGCCGGTTCACCGCCTGCCGGAAGCGCTGCGATTGCCGCTCGCGCATGTCGACGCTTGGTTGGGACACCGCTTTCCCTCACTTTCGTCATACTTGATCGCTAGCTTCGTCAAGCCATGAACAGGCTGCGCCGGATCGTCCGCAAGTTCGCGCCCATGCAGCTCCGCCTCGGTGTCGCCGTAGCGCGGCGCACTTGGGCCGACGCGCTGCACCGTGCCGACTTCGCCGACGCGCACAACGATTCAACCGGTTTCGCGACCGTCGTCGAGATCGCCCAACCGATTCGCCGCACTGCGCATTTCGAAGGCAAGCTGCACAATCTGACGCTGGCCGCGCGCATGTTGAACGGCCTTCGCGTCAGGCCAGGCAGCACCGTTTCGTTCTGGCGCGTCGTCGGACGGCCCGTCGAACGCCGCGGCTTCCAAACCGGCCGCGCGATCGTGAACGACCGCTTGGGCGCCGATGTCGGCGGCGGCCTGTGTCAAGTCGCGAGTCTTCTTTATGAACTTGGCCTGCGCACAGGGATGCCGATCGTCGAACGCCATCCGCACAGCCGCGATTTGTACACCGAAGACACGCGCTTCACGCCGCTCGGCCTCGATGCGGCGATCGTGTGGGGCTTCAAAGACGTCCGCTGGACGAACCCGCACGCGCAAGATGTTGCACTAGCCTTCACCGTCGAAGGCGAGACGCTGCGCGGCAGCCTGCTCGCCGCATCGCCAATCCCAGCCTACAACCTCGTGATCGCGAGCCGCGACGAAGGCTCGCTTCGCCACGTCGAAGTCACACATGCGCAAGGCACGGACCTCATCACCGTCAGCCGCGAAACCTACGTCATCGACGCGACGACCTGAAAAAATACCGCCCCCACTGCGGGGCGGTCGAACGTTTGAGCCCGTAGGGCGAAGAGGTTCGGGTGGGGGGCACAGCCTGCGAGGCTCACCCCCCACCCGCCTACGCCAAGGCTTCGGCGTGCGAGTTTTGCAACACTCGGCCGCCGTAGCTTTAGCGAAGGGGGCCCGAAATTTTTCAGCTTCGCTTCAAAATTTCGACCGCCCCGCAGAGGGGGCGGTATCGCAAACAGAAATCACCAAACTCCTCGCTAAGCACAAAAAAACAGCCCCGCAGATTGCGGGGCTGTTTCATTCTAACTCAGGCGCTTACTGCGACAGCCAATACGTCATCGACGCGTTCGGCCGTCCGACGAAGCACTGCCGGTTCAGCCTGTAGTGACGCACCAGTTCCTCGCCCTGACGCGCTTCGCTCTCGTTTGAGCCGAAGCTGACCATCCAGTGACTGCCGTCGACAAGCTTCCACTCGCCGCCGACAAAGCGCGCCTGCGTCGTGTTTGGATTGTTGTTGATGCAATCCTGACCGCCATAGTTGCCCGACGGCACGTCGCTGCCGCGCTTCCAATACGTCATCGACGGACCGGGACGCCCGAGGAAGCACTGCTCGGTGAAGCGGTAGTGGCGAATGATCGCCGCCGCTTGGTTCGCCTCGTCTTCCTCTGTACCGAAGGCCAGCATCTGCATGCTGCCTTGCACGACTTTCCATTGGCCGCCGACAAAGCGCGCCTCGACTTGGTTCCAGTTGAAGTTGATGCAGTCCTCATCAAAGCTCAGACCGCCGCCACCGGGACCACCAGGTCCGCCCGGACCACCAGGCCCGCCGGGACCACCGGGAGGCCAGCCGCCGCCAGGTCCACCCGGACCACCAGGAGGCCAACCGCCGCCCGGACCACCGGGTCCGCCCGGACCGCCGGGCCAACCGCCACCGCCGGGAGGCCAACCGGGCCAACCGCCGAATTGCTTACGCATGTTGCCGCGCGAAACGAACGGACGCCGGCCGGAGCCGTCGGTGAAGCGCGTATAGATCGCGTAGCTCAAGCGATCGCCGGGACGATCGGTGAGAATTAGAATCTTCTGCGCAAACCCCGGATTGAACGTCACGATCAGGTCGGTCGCGCTGACCGCCGGATTCGCAGCCGGGCTATACGAATACTCTACCGCACTGCCGGTGCCCCAGTCGCAGTCGGTTGGGTGACATTGGCCCCAAACGCGAACGTTCAAACCGCCGCCCCCCGCCATCACGCGCACGCGCGTGATGTCTTGCGTGGCGGCATTTTCATTTCGCCAGTTGCCGGTAAATTCGCCGTAGCCTGCTGCATAAGCAGCGGGCGCGGCGGCAATCATCGTTGCGGCTGCAACGACAAGTGCTTTGAAGCGCATGACTTCCTCTCCTTCGCTTAGTTGGAACTCTCAAGATCCTCTCGGACGGCGCGGAATGTAGGGCAGCAACCGCCGCCCACTAAGAAACCGCCGTCACACACTGAGCCGTTGTCCACCGTTCATAATCCACGGTCGCCGGGTTGAATGCTGCGCTTGCGAAAATCATTTGACGCGAATCCCTGAATCGCGTCAAAACACGCGCGGGACACGTCCCCCCAACGGGATGCGCCCATTCTGAGAGGAATGGACAACATGACTGCGAAGCCTGCCGAACGGCCGCTCAGGCCGCATTTTTCTTCTGGCCCATGCGCAAAGCGCCCCGGCTGGACCCCACAAGCCCTCAATCAAGCACTTGTTGGACGTTCGCATCGTTCGAAACCTGGCAAGGCCAAGCTCGAACAAGCGATCGAAGGCACGCGCAAAATCCTCGGTGTCCCCGCGGACTACCGGATCGGCATCGTGCCCGCCTCCGACACCGGCGCCGTCGAAATGGCGTTGTGGTCGATGCTGGGTCCAAAGCCCGTCGACGTGCTGGTTTGGGAAAGCTTCGGCAACGACTGGGCGACCGACATCACAAAGCAGCTGAAGCTCGCGAACGTGCGCGTTCTGAAAGCAAGTTACGGCGAACTGCCGAACCTCGCCGACGTGAACCCGGCGCACGACGTGATCTTCACCTGGAACGGCACGACCTCCGGCGTTCGCGCACCGAACGGCGATTGGATTTCGGACAGCCGCGACGGTCTGACCTTCTGCGATGCGACCTCCGCCGCCTTCGCGCAAGACCTTCCATGGGGCAAGCTCGATGTAACGACGTTTTCTTGGCAGAAGGTGCTGGGCGGTGAAGCCGCACACGGCATGCTGATCTTGTCGCCGAAGGCCGTCGCGCGCCTTGAAAGTTACAAGCCCGCGTGGCCGCTGCCGAAAATCTTCCGCATGACGAAAGACGGCAAGCTGAACGAAGGCATCTTCAAGGGTGAGACGATCAACACGCCCTCGATGCTGTGCGTCGAAGATTATCTCGACGCGCTCGGTTGGGCCGAAGGCGTCGGTGGACTGAAAGGTCTGATGGCGCGCGCAGACGAAAACCTGCATGTTATCGACCGCTGGACGAAAGCGTCCGGCTGGGCCGACTTCCTCGCCAAGGA
>JBKJZU010000447.1:0-8889 GCA_046715015.1 Micropepsaceae bacterium | reverse complement strand
TCGTCCCACGGTAACAATTCGCTCAGCTTCTGGGCGATCGCTTTGGCAGGCCCTTCTTCCGCCAGGCGATAGAAGACCCAGCTGCCTTCCTTGATGCGCTCGATGAGTCCCGCCTCCGACATCAACTTCAGGTGGCGGCTAACGCGCGGCTGGCTCTGACGTAGGATTTGCGTGACCTCGGTCACAGTTAACTCGCCCTTGGTGAAAAGGGCGAGCAGGCGCAACCGCGTGGCTTCTGCAGCCGCCTTTAGACCTCCTAAGATTCCTTCTAAATCCGCCATCGGGCCCTCTCTCACAGCATATAAACATATGTTTATATGCAGCGGTAGGGCAAACTTCTAGCTGTAAACATCCTGTAATTCTCGGCACACGAGCAACACCTTTGGGACATTCAGGTCTCTTACGGGATCGTAACCTTATGGTGCCAACATCATGTACCGTATAAGGAATTGGTCGGATGCTTGCAGGCTCACCGGTGGGTGCGTCGCAAGGGGTGTCCAGTTCGTATCGGGTCAAGAGTTGCGCGAGGCGATGCGCGCGGGGACCAAGGTCGAGCACGAGTTGAAAGGGTAGCAGCGCATGAGCGCGGTGCGGAGCATACTGTTGGCTGTTGCGATGGGCGCGGTTGCGATCCCGAGCACACAGGCGTGGGCAGCGGACGAGCAAACACCGCCGCCGGCGCAGCCGGCACAGCCGGATTCTCAAACGGTCACGACACAACAAATTGCCGAAGACGACACGAACGACCCGTTCGAAGGATCGAACCGCTTCTTCTTCGAAGTGAACCAAGTCCTCGATGACATCTTCCTGCGTCCGGTCGCGATAGTGTACCGCGAGGTAGTGCCCGAGTTTGCGCGCGACGGCGTGCGCAACTTCATGAACAATCTGAACTCGCCGGTGATCTTCTCAAACGACTTGTTGCAAGGCGAGGGCGACCGCGCGGGGACCACGCTGCTGCGCTTCGGGATCAACTCGACGATCGGCATCGGCGGCTTGTTCGATATCGCCAAGGACCTTGGCCACCCGTACCACGACGAAGATTTCGGTCAGACGCTGGCCGTTTGGGGCGTCGACGAAGGGCCGTATTTCTATTTCCCGTTGATGGGACCTTCGACCGCGCGTGATTTTACCGGCTTCGTGGTCGATCGCGGTCTTGACCCGTTGACCTACGTAAATTGGGGCGATGACGATCTGGAATACGTTCCGATCGCGCGTACTGTCTTGAATGTGATCGATCTGCGTTCACGCAATATTGAAACGCTGGACGATATCGAGCGCTCGTCGGTTGACTATTACGCCTCGATCCGTAGCCTTTACCGCCAATCGCGGGCGGACTCCATTCGCAACGGAGCACCGTCGCAGGAGCTTCCGGACTTCGATTCTGGCGGCGGCATCACAGCGCCGTCAACAATTAGCCCAGATTCGAGCGCAAAGTAGCACCCGCCGCGAAAGTCAATTTGTCCGCGCCACGTCGCGCGAGGGTCAAAGATCTATGCGTCTGTTTGTTTTAGCTCGCCGTGCCTTCTTGTCCGCCTGCGTCGCGTTGGTGGCGCTGGGCTCGGCTGGTCCCGCGCTCGCCGACCGCGAAGCCGAAGTCTTTGCGCAAGGCCTGATCGACCGTGGCGTTTCGATCCTGCGCAACACCGGCGATCCGCAACGCCGGGCAAAGTTCCGCGAGTTCATTCTGCAATACGCCGACGCACGTAAGACGGCGATGTTCACGCTCGGCAACTATCGCCGTGGCGCCAGCGACGCCGACGTCGAAGCGTTCGTTCTCGCATTCACGGATTTCGCGACGGCCGTCTATGAGTCGCGGCTCGACCAATACAAAGGCCAGTCGCTGAAGGTGACGGGCTCGATCGACAACAAGCCCGGCGACATCACCGTGAACATGGTGGTCGTCGATCCCGGTGCCAGCGAACCGCTCCGCGTCGCGTTCCGCGTGCTGGGCGGCGGCGGCAGCTACCGCTTCGTCGACATTCAGGTTTTGGGCATTTGGCTTTCTATCGAACAGCGCGATCAGTTCGCGGGCTACCTGTCGAAGAACAAGGGCAGCGTCCCTGCCCTCACCGCGCACCTGAACCGGCAGGCCCGGCAGATCATGGCAAGCTCGGGACGTTAAGCGGAACAGGATATTCGTCGAAAGCCCCGCCGGCGATTGCCGGGCTTTTTCATGTCAGCGAATACCGCTGTCGCAATCGATCTCGACATGCACGCTCTCGCGCGCTTTGACGGACACCTGCGCGGGCGTGCAACTGGGCATCGGCCCGTCGACTTCGACGCCAACTTCGAAGCGTCCGGCGGTGGCGTCCATCCGGAACTCGCCTTTGTCGTCGGCGGTCGCACGCTCGACGACCTGTCCGCCCGGCGTCCGGAGCACGACCTTCGCGCCCTTGTAGACCCCGTCGCATGGCACATCTTCGCGGCAAACCGGCATGATGGGGCCCAGCTTGACGAGCCCGGTGATCGCGCCCGTTTCCATCGGCCCGGCTCCGCAGGCCTGCAGCGCCAGCAAAGCAAATGGTATGGCGGCAATGCGGTGCATGAGACCCCACTCAGTTGCGAACCAGCTTCTTGTACTTAATTCGATGCGGCACCATCGCGTCGTCGCCGAGCCGGCGCTTCCGGTCGGCTTCGTAGTCCTGATAGTTGCCTTCGAACCATTCGACGTGGCTGTCGCCTTCGAAGGCCAGCATATGGGTCGATATGCGATCCAAGAACCAGCGATCATGGCTGATCACCATCACGCAGCCCGCAAACTCGGTCAGCGCATCTTCGAGCGCCCGCAACGTTTCGACGTCCAGGTCGTTCGTCGGCTCGTCGAGCAGCAGTAGATTGCAGTGCGACTTCAGCATCTTCGCCAAATGCACGCGGTTGCGCTCGCCGCCCGACAGCTGCCCGACTTTCTTCTGCTGATCCAACCCGCGGAAATTGAACGCCGACACGTAGGCTCGGCTCTGCATCTGCCGCTTGCCCAACTCCAGAATGTCGAGACCGCCTGAGATCTCTTCCCAAACCGTCTTCTTCGCGTCCAACGTATCGCGCGATTGGTCGACGTAGCCCATGACGACTGTTTCGCCGACATTCAGCGCACCGGAGTCTGGCGTCTCTTGGCCCGTCAGCATGCGAAACAAGGTCGTCTTGCCAGCGCCATTCGGCCCGATCACGCCCACAATCCCGCCCGGCGGCAACGTGAAATTCAAATCGTCGATCAACAGCCGGTCACCGTAGGCCTTGTTCAGGCCCGCGGCCTCGATCACCGCCGAGCCGAGACGCGGCCCGGGCGGAATGATGATCTGCGCATCGCCGCTCTTGGCGTTGCCCGCCTGAGCCAACAAATCCTCGTACGCCCTGATACGCGCCTTCGACTTCGCTTGCCGCGCCTTGGGACTTGCCGCGATCCACTCGCGTTCGCGCACCAGCGTCTTGAGCCGGGCTTCCTCGCCCTTCGCTTCGACGGCCAGACGCTTTTCCTTTTGCTCCAACCATTTGGAGTAGTTGCCCTCGTAGGGAATCCCCTGCCCCCGGTCGAGTTCCAGAATCCAGCCCGTCACATTGTCGAGGAAATAGCGATCATGCGTCACCAGCACGACCGTGCCCTTGTATTCCTTCAAATGATGCTCAAGCCACGCCACCGACTCTGCATCGAGATGGTTTGTCGGTTCGTCCAGAAGCAACAAGTCCGGCGCCTCCAGCAGCAACCGGCACAACGCCACGCGGCGCTTCTCGCCGCCCGACAGCTTCGACACGTCCGCATCTCCCGGCGGGCAACGCAGCGCGTCCAAGGCTTGCTCGATCTGGCTGTCGAGATCCCAAAGACCTTGCGCGTCGATCGTGTCCTGAAGCTTGGCCATCTCGTCGGCGGTCTCGTCCGTATAGTTCGCCGCGATTTCGTTGTAGCGATCGATCACCGCCTTCTTGGCAGCGACGGCAATCATCACATTGCCCATGACGTCCTTGTCCGCATCGAGTTGCGGTTCTTGCGACAGAAAGCCGACCCGCGCGCCTTCGGCAGCCCACGCCTCGCCCGTGAACTCCGTCTCGAGCCCCGCCATGATTTTCAGCAGTGTCGATTTGCCGGCGCCGTTCAAGCCGATCACGCCGATCTTCGCGCCCGGATAGAAGGACAACCAAATGTCCTTCAAGACCTGCTTGCCGCCCGGATAGACCTTACCCAGCTGCTTCATCACGTAGACGTACTGATAGGAGGCCATGCGCGCGCCGTTCCTTCGAAATCCAAAGCGTTTGTGCCGGAATTGGGGGCGTTCTAATGCAGCCACCAGCATCCGGCAAGCCGCGACATTCTCCCCCTCAAGGCTCTTGCAGGCAGCGCCCGCTTGTGACCTTTTTGACGAGCGCGAAAAACAGCCGCCTCGAGGAACGCGATGAGCTACGTCAGCCGCACATTGGGCAAAAGCGAGAGCATCTTGTTCTCGACAGGCTACCACTGGCTCTACTGGCTCGGTGTCGCCCTGCTCACGGGGCCGTTCGTTGTGATCGCTCTCGCCGGCATCCCCTATCAAGCGCGCGATATCTTCTTGCTGCTCCTGACCGCAATCCCATTCGGCTACGGCGTCTTTCGGTTCATACATGGCATAGCGCTTGAAATCGCGGTGACCACCGACCGCTTTGTCAAGAAGTCTGGCCTCATCTCGATCAAAACCGAAGAAGTCAGCCTCGACAAAATCGAAGAGGTGAACATCGAGGAGTCGATCATCGGCCGCATCTTCGGCTACGGCACGATCTTCGTTCACGGCACCGGCGCCGGCAAAATCCGTGTCAACTTGGTCAGAGATCCCGTCCACCTGCGCCGGGAAATTCAAACCGCCCGCGAGCAGGTGAAACACAGGAGCGAGTGAACGGACCACCCGTCCCCCTTCGCTTTCGCTACGCTCAAGCTTCGGGCGACACGCCTTCGCCTCATCGCCTTCGTGCGGCTTACGCCTGGCTGGCGTAAGCCACCCGAAGCCGAAGGCGAAGGGTGGTGGGCCCGGTAGGGCTCGAACCTACGACCAGACCGTTATGAGCGGCCCGCTCTAACCAACTGAGCTACAGGCCCCTGCCTCCGCTTGCGAAGCATGCGCAGGCAGCCACGCCGTAGCCCGTCTTCGGGCGTAGGCGGGCTTGGCGCAAGCTTCGGCATGGCAAGCCGGGAACGCCCGCTATAGCAAACACTTGAGCGCCCACGAAGCCCTCAGTTTTGTGATCGCCCATTCATCCACGGGCAAGCCGATTGCAGGCTTTGTCGCAGGGCGCAGCCTTTGTTCCGCCCCCATCGCGCCAGATATGATCGCAGGTCAAGTTTAGCTTCCCTGAAAAGGACCAACCCCAATGAACGTTCGTGCAATTGCGGCAGGCTCAGCCCTCGTTATCGTCGCTGCGCTGGCGGCCGCCGCCCTCATAGGACCCCGCCCCAGCATGTCCGCAGCCGACAACACCTTGCCCCGCATCATCAGCGTCTCCGGCCTCGGCGAAGTGAAATCCCGCCCCGACATGGCGACGATCTCAACCGGCGTGGTCAGCGAGGCGGCATCGGCGAAAGACGCGCTCGCCAAAAACAACGCCGCCATGGCCGCCGTGATCGCGGCGCTGAAGAACGCGGGCGTCGCCGAAGACGACATCCAAACCTCGAACTTCTCCGTGTCGCCGAAATACCCGCCGTATCAACCGAACCAGACGACGCCCCAGCGTATCGTCGGCTACACGGTCTCGAACCAGGTGACGGCGAGTGTGAAAAATCTGAAGAATCTGGGGCCGATTCTCGACACGCTCGTGCAGTCGGGGTCGAACCAAATCAACGGCATCGCGTTCGGCATCGACGAGCCGAAGAAGGTCCTCGATGAAGCGCGCAAGAAGGCTGTCGCCGACGCCCGCGCGAAGGCCGAACTTTATGCCAAAGCGGCAGGCGTCGCGCTCGGCCGGGTCGTTCAAATCTCCGAATCGAGCGCGGTCATGCCCCCGGTCCCCATGATGCGCATGGCCGTGGAGGCGGCCGCACAAGACGCCTCGGTACCGATCGCCGCCGGCCAGCAGACGGTCAGCGCCAATGTCTCCATTACCTATGAAATTCAATAGGTAGCGCGACAAACGGGCTAAGACCTCGGTCACTTCCACATGCCACAATCGTGAGCGGCAAATAGGGCGGGACGAACTATGGTCCCGCCCGTTGCTCGACCAGGAAAAGGGTTGAATGCGGACGACGCGGTGGACACTGATGGCGGCCTTGGCGGTTGCGGCGACAGCCGCCGTCATCGCTTCCGCGACCGCTGGATTCGGCCTAGGCGATTTGATCCCGCGCAAGGTTCTGCTCGGCAACCCGGAACGCACGGCGCCTTATCTCAGCCCCGACGGCAAACAGATCGCCTTCACGGCCGCCGTCAACGGCGTGATGAACCTGTGGGTCGCACCGACAAACGATGTCGCCGCCGCCAAGCCCGTAACGCAAGAAAAGCGCCGCCCGATCATGAAGTATTTCTGGGCGCGCAACGGCGACTACCTGCTCTACATGCAAGACCAGGGCGGCAACGAGAACTTTCACCTCTATGCCGTCGACCTTGCCACCAACAGCACGCGCGACCTGACGCCCTTCAACAATGTGCGTGCAGAGGTGATCGCGGACTCCTACGAGCGGCCCGACGAAGTGCTCGTCGGCCTCAACAATCGCGACCCGCGTTGGCACGACGTTTGGCTCGTCAATATCGTCACCGGTGAATCGAAGCTCGTCCTCAAGAACGAAGGCTTCACCGCCACGTTCGCCGACAACGCGCTGGCCGTGCGCCTCGCCGCAAAGTCGCTCCCAGACGGCGGACAAGAATACCTCCGCCTTGATGGAACCGAATGGAAGCCGTTCACAACCGTCCAGGGCGGCGACGCGCTGACGACGGAGCCATTGTTCTTCGCCGCCAACGGCAAGTCGTTCTACATGATCGACAGCCGCGGTCGCGACAAGAGCGCCCTGGTCAAGATGGACGTCGCCTCGCGCAAGAGCACGGTCGTCGCGAGCGCCGACAAGGCAGATATCGCCTACGTCATCAAGCATCCGCGCACCCACGAAATCCTCGCCTACGCCTCCGAGTACGATCGGATGGAGTGGAAGGCCCTGAACGCGGACGTGAAAGCCGACATCGCATTCCTCGACAAACAGGTCAGCGGTTATTGGTCCGTACTGAGCCAGTCTGAGGATGGCGACCTCTGGTCGCTCTGGGTCGACAATCCCGGCGAACCGATCAAGTTCGCACTATTCGACCGCGACAAGCGCTCGCTGAAGACGCTCTTCGCGGCGCGTCCCAACCTCGAAGGTGCGCCGCTGCCGCGAACGCAGCCCCACGTGATCGAGGCACGCGACGGTCTGGAACTCGTGAGCTACGTGACCCTGCCAAAGGGAAGCGACACCGACGGTGACGGCATCCCGGACAAGCCGTTGCCGCTCGTCCTGAACGTCCACGGCGGTCCCTGGTATCGCGACAGTTTTGCCTATAGCCCGACGAACGCTTGGCTCGCGAACCGTGGGTACGCGGTATTGGCGGTGAACTTCCGCGGCTCCACGGGATTCGGCAAAGCGTTCGTGAACGCCGGCGACAAGCAATGGGCCGGGAAAATGCACGATGACTTGATCGATGCGGTCGACTGGGCCATCGACGAACGCATCGCGCGCAAGGACAAGGTTGCAATCTACGGCGGATCCTATGGCGGCTACGCCGCGCTCGTCGGCCTCACGTTCACGCCGAAGAAGTTCGCCTGTGGCGTCAGCATCGTGGGCCCCTCGAACCTGCAAACGATGCTGTCGAACATGCCGCCATACTGGACCTCGATGCTGGACACGCTGAAGCGCCGCATCGGCGATCCGTCGACACCGGTCGGCAAGGCGTTCCTCAAGAGCCGTTCGCCGCTGTTCCGCGCCGGTTTGATGGAGCGTCCGCTCTTGATCGCGCACGGCGCCAATGACCCGCGCGTGAAGCAAACCGAGGCGAACCAAATCGTGCGCGCGGCATCGCGTAAAGGTCTACCGGTGACCTACGTTCTCTACGCCGATGAAGGCCACGGCTTCGCGCGGCCCGAGAACCGTCTGTCGTTCTATGCGATTTCCGAGGCGTTCCTGGCCCAGTGCCTGGGCGGTCGCGCTGAACCGATCGGAAGCGACTTCCAGGGCTCTTCGGTCGCCGTGCCATCCGGCAAACAGCACATCCAAGGCCTGAAAGAAGCCCTCTCTCATCCTTGAGCGCTAAAGCTCGACGACGTTGGCCTTGAGTGAAGCTGCGCCAGGCTGCTCGCGCCAGTGCTTGTTATTCAGCACCTGCCCCTCCAGCCGCACGCGCGTCACCGCCGTGAGATCGAGGTCGGCGTAGAGCCACATCGCCTCGTTCATCGAACCAAGCGCCACGACCCCATTGTCGGGAAACCCAAGATCCGGAGGGCCGAACACGCCGGCTGCTCCCACATTGTTGTCGACGGCCGGCGACCACGGCGCTTCGCCGACCGTCGGCGATTGCACGACGTAGCATTGG
This sequence comes from Micropepsaceae bacterium, assembly GCA_046715015.1. Taxonomy (GTDB): domain Bacteria; phylum Pseudomonadota; class Alphaproteobacteria; order Micropepsales; family Micropepsaceae; genus SZUA-430. The sequence goes on along the minus strand of JBKJZU010000447.1, from coordinate 385 downwards.
TTCTCGAGCGCGCGCGCCAGCGCCGCCACCCGCACGCGGTAGTACCCGGCAAGCGAATCCGTGCAACTCGGTACCAAGATCATGGCGGCCCCCGCCTCGCTCATGGCGCGCGCGATCAGCGGGAATTCCGCGTCATAGCAAATCGCAATCCCGAACATGCCGATCCGCGAGTCGAACACGGTAACGTCGCGTCCGCCTTGCACGCGCCAATCCTCGCGCTCGAACCTGGTCATGACAAGTTTGCGCTGCTCGCGAACGCGCCCCTTCGGCGAGATCGCGCGCGCAACGTTGTAGGCGACGCCGTCTTCGCTCCGCTCCGGCAAGCTTGCGGCCACGATGTGAACCTGGTGCTTTTCCGCGAGCTCCGCGTGCAGCGCGTCGATGC
>JBKJZU010000446.1:0-8372 GCA_046715015.1 Micropepsaceae bacterium | reverse complement strand
GTATCGAACATCCCGGCATTCATCGCAAAGCGCACGCGCGTGGCGTCCGCGATCCCGCTCGATTCCAGCGCCTCGAAGCTGCGCAACGCGCCGCCCTTCCTGTCCGCCCACACCAGCACGATCTCGTCGCGGCCGGGCCGATAGAGGCAAACGGTGAACGCGCTCCCGTCGAACGTCTGCGCCGTGCAAGCGGACGGCCCGCCCCGATCGCCGAACACCAGCGCACCCGCAAGCACGAGCGCAACGATGCCGAGGAAGACGAAGAGGGCGTCGCGCAAGGTTACTCGTACCGTTCTTCGAGCCACGGATCGCCGACGTTATGATAGCCGCGCGTCTCCCAAAACCCCGGCTTGTCGTCGCGGCTGAATTCGATCCGCTTCACCCACTTCGCGCTCTTCCAGAAATAGTAGCGCGGAATGACGATGCGGACCGGGCCGCCATGCTGACGCGTGATCGGATAACCTGCCCACGAATGAGCGATCGTTACATCGTCGGCCGCGAACGCCTCAAGCGTGACGTTCGTGGTGTAGCCGTCGTAAGCGTGGAAGATCACATGAGCAGCCTCCGCCTTCGGGCGCACCAGCGCGATCAAATCGCGCGACGCAACGCCCACCCAATTGTTGTCGTAGCGGCTCCATTTGGTGACACAGTGAATATCCGAAACACTCGCCGTCTGCGGCAGCGCCAACACCTGCGTACACGTCAACGAAACGGGGTTCTCGACCAACCCGTCAACGGAGAGCTTCCAGTCGTCCTTCGTAACGTCCGGCTGCACCCCAAGATCGAGCACCGGCCAGTTGTTCACGAGCCGCTGCCCCGGCGGCAGACGATTGACGCGCTCCGGATCCGTCTTGCCGGTGATATTCCGCGCCGCCTTCGCCCAGCGCATCTTCGCCGCCAACAGCTTCGCATTGATGTCGTCGCTCATGACGTCATCCCTTCTGCCGCATCAAGCGCCCCTTCTCGCGCTCCCAGTCGCGCTTCTTCTCCGTGTCGCGCTTGTCGTGCAGCTTCTTGCCCTTGGCGAGGCCGAGTTCCACCTTCGCGCGGCCCTTCGCGTTGAAGATGATTTTGAGCGGCACCAGCGTCATGCCCTCGCGGTCGACGGCTTGGCTGAGCTTCGCGATCTGGCTCTTGCGCAGCAGCAGCTTTCGCACCCGTCGCGGTTCGTGATTGAACCGGTTCCCTTCCGTGTATTCGGGGATGTACGAGTTCACGAGGAAGATCTCGCCGTCCTTCGGATGCGCGTAGGATTCGCCGATCGTGGCCTTGCCGCCGCGCAACGACTTCACCTCCGTCCCGGTCAGCATGATGCCGGCCTCAACCACCTCTTCGATGAAGTAGTTGTGCCGCGCCTTGCGGTTGTCCGCCGCGATCTTTCCCGCGGCGTCCTTATCTTTTTTTGCAGCCATCGGTCCGATCAGTTCAGCAGGCCAACCTTCGTCATCGCCGCCCGCACCCTCGCCTTCGAGGTTTCGCTGAGCGTCGCCAGCGGCAGGCGCACCGTGTCCTCGCACTTGCCCAGAAGGCTCGCCGCGTACTTCACCGGCGACGGCGACGTCTCGCAAAACAGCATGTCGTGCAGCGGCATCAGCCGTTCGTGCAGTTCGCGCGCCGTCGCATAGTCGCCCTTCGCGCACGCCGTCTGAAACGCGGAGCACAAACGCGGCGCCACATTCGCCGTCACCGAGATGCAGCCCACGCCGCCATGCGCGTTGAACCCAAGCGCGGTGCCGTCCTCGCCCGATATCTGCACGAACTTAGGTCCGCACGCTGCGCGCTGTTGCGTCACCCGCGCCATGTTCGCCGTCGCATCTTTGACGCCCACGATATTGGCGACCTTGACGAGCCGCCCCATGGTGTCCGGCGTCATGTCGACGACCGATCGCCCGGGGATGTTGTAGATAAGGACCGGCAGCCGCGTTGCCTTGGCGATCGCCTCGAAGTGCAGATAGAGCCCGTCCTGCGTCGGCTTGTTGTAATAAGGCGTCACGACCAGCGCCGCGTCGGCGCCCAACTTCTGCGCGAGTTGGGTCAGTTCGATCGCGTGCGCCGTCGAGTTCGACCCGGTTCCAGCGATCACCGGCACTCTACCCTTCGCGACTTTGACCGCAGCACCCACCACGGCTGCGAATTCGTCGTCGGACAAAGTTGGGGATTCCCCCGTCGTCCCGCAGGGAACGAGGCCGTGGCTACCCTCCGAGATCTGCCAGTCGACGAAGGCCTCGAACGCCTTGATGTCGACCCTGCCGTCTCGAAATGGCGTAATCAGGGCGGGAATGGAGCCGTGCAGGCGGGCGAGGTCGAGCGTCATGGGCGTCCAATTAAGTGCCGGTTAGCGACGAAAATTAGACCCACGGAACCGGCGGAACAAGACAGGTTAACCTGATCGTTTGTGCGTGCGTGTGATATTCGCGGGCTTGGCCGCGTCGGCTTGGACCGGTTAAGCTGCGTTAACGCCTTGCTGCTTCTTCGGAAAGTGCGCTCGTGACGATGTTCAGTTTGAGTACGCGCCTCGCCGGCGCCGTGATCCTTTTGTTTGCGTGGACGTCCACGCCCGCGACCGGGCAGATGGCGCCGATCCCCGACGACGACGGTGCGCGCCGCGTTCGCGCCCACGCGCAAACGTTGTCGGCCAGCGATCTGTCGCTGTTGGAACGCGCGTTCGACTATGCCGACCGCAAGCAGTGGGACGCAGCCCGCCAGGTCGCCGCGCAGATCTCGAATCCCGCCGCACGCGACGTCGTGCTCTGGCGCGCCTTCACGAACAAAGAAAACGGTGCCGCGTTCAGCGACATCGATCGCTTCCTCGCCGGTCACCGTGAGTGGCCGAACCAGCGCGGCCTGCAAGCGCGCGCCGAAGAGGCGATGCCCGCCGATTCCATGCAGCCCGATCAGGTCATCGCCTGGTTCCAAGGCCGCGATCCTGTTTCCGGCGAGGGCATGGTCAAACTCGGCGACGCTTATGTGCGCCGCAGCCAAGAAGCGAATGGCAAGACCTGGATCCGCAAAGGCTGGGTCGAAGGCAACTTCACGCTTGAGCGTATGGCCTATATCTCCGCGCGCCATGGCTCGCTGCTCACCAGCGACGACCACAAGGCTCGCGCCTCGCGCCTGGTGTGGGCCGGCGAGTTCGGCCAAGCGAGCGCGATGACGAATTGGATCGGCGCCGACGTCAGCGCGTTGATCTCCGCGCGCATCAAGTTGCGCCAAGCCGCGCGCGATGCCGATGCCGCCTACAATCGCGTGCCCTCCAGCCTGCAGGGCGACCCGGGCTTGCTGTTCGACCGCGCCCGCTGGCTCAGGAAGCGCGACCGCGACTACGAAGCGCGCCCTTTGTTGATCACCGCGTCGATCAATCTCGATGGGCCCCCGCCGGTCATTGAAGAATGGTGGACCGAACGCAACTATCAAACCCGCGAAGCGCTTGATGCCGGCAATGTCCAGCAAGCCTACCAGCTCGCCGCGGGCCACGACCTGCGCAAGGACGCGGGCGTGCCTTTCGCCGAAGCCGAATTCCTCGCCGGTTGGATCTCGCTGCAATATTTGCGCAAGCCCGACCCGGCCTACGACCACTTCCTGCGCCTGCGCGAAGGCGTGACCGCGCCGATCAGCGTCGCGCGCGCCCACTACTGGGCGGGCCGCGCAGCGGAGAAGGCGGGTCGCACCGGCGAAGCACAGCGTCAGTACGGCCTCGCGGCCAACTTCCCGATGACCTACTACGGCCAGCTCGCCGCATCGACCGTGAACCCGCGCGGCAATCTCGATCTGCCGCTCGCCCGCACGACGTCGTCGTCGACGAAGCAAGCGTTCATGGACCAAAGCATGATGCAGGCGATGCAAGCGCTCGCCGACGTTGGCGCCGAAGGCTTGCTGCGCACGTTCGCGCTTGCCGCGGCCGAAGGTTTCACGGACCGCGACCAATTCGTTCTGCTCACGAACTTCTTGCGCGGACTGAACCAACCGGCCCTTGCGTTGCGCGTCGCCAAGCGCGGCTTGCAAAAGAACGTAGCGGTCTACGACATCGCCTATCCGACGATGTCGGTGCCCGCCTACCGCGGCAACGGCACACCGCCGGAGACCGCGCTGGTCTTGGGGCTGACGCGTCAGGAAAGCGAATTCGATCCCGAAGCGATGTCGAGCGTCGGCGCCCGCGGGCTCATGCAGCTGATGCCTGCAACCGCGAAGCTCACCGCTCGCCGTCACGGCATCGGCTACGGCGACAAAGGCGACCTGCTCACGCCGTCCGTGAATATGCAGCTCGGCATGGCCCACGTTTCGGACCTGCTGAGCGACCTCGGCGGTTCTTACGTGCTCTCGATCGCGTCGTATAACGCCGGTCAGGGTCGCATCAACCAGTGGGTTTCGACCTACGGCGATCCGCGTTCGACGAACGCCGACATGATCGACTGGATCGAGCGCATTCCGTTCAGCGAAACCCGCAACTACGTCCAGCGCGTTCTGGAGAACACCCAGATCTACCGCAACGTACTCGCGGGGCGCGACGTGCCGCTCGTGATCGCAAGCGACCTGAAGCGTGGCGCCTACACGACGGTCGCGTCGGCCTCGGCGCAGTTCTCGTCCTCGCCCGCGCCGGCCGTCACACCGGTCGTCGCAGCAACGGCGCCGATACCGGGCACCAGCGTCGTCCAGACACCCGCGCCCACGGCAACCGACGCGCAGTTCGCTTCGGTCGTCTCCTCGACACCCGTTTACGACGACGAAGAAGCCACCCCGGTCAAAAAGAAGAAGACCAAAAAGGCGACGTCCAAAAAGAAGAAGCGTTCGTCCGCCACCGCCTCGAATTCGAAGAAGTGCAAAGGCACGTCTACGAAGAACTGCCGCAAACGCACCAGCTAGTGCAGGCCTACGCCTGCCCTTAAGCACCCGCGCAACTTCTGCGCGCGAACAAAAACGCAAAATCGAATCCGTTAGATGCGTTAGATCGGCTGATTTCCGCGGAAATATCCGTTTGGAATCCGTTTGGGATCCGTTAGCTGTCCGTATGGTGCCGCACACCGTCGCCGCAGATTTCCGGACTTTCCTAAAAGGTACCCGCACAACGCGCAGGCGAACGGCACGGCAAGAAGTCCGCCCGTACACTTCAATACTCGGATTGAAAATCGCCATTGCACCCCTAGTCGGTCGTCACGTCGCAGCTGGACCTGCGCGCAGTCAAAGGCGCGATCCGGAACGCAATAATTTTTGCTTGTTGCGATGGAATTCAATGGCCAGACCGCCTGCGCGGAACGCCGCAGACAAAACGCCTAGTGCACGGTCGCTTCAGGATCGCGCCCGCCGAGCATCAATTGCAGCCTGGCGGCCGCGTCACCCTCGGCGAAGCACTTGGCAAGCGCTTTGGGGCTCGCCTCGGCCGCAGCCTCGATGCCGCGCTCGGCCGCAATCTTGAGCAACTTCTTCGTCTCGGTCACCGCCACAGGCGAAAGCGTCGTGAAGTGCTGGGCCAACTGCTGCACCGACGGCTCGAACTCCTGCGTGCCGGTGACGTTGGAAACCAGCCCCAACATGAAGGCGCGCTCCGCCGTCACCACGCCGCCGGTCAATGCAAGCGCGGCAGCGGAGCCGTTGCCGCTGATCCGCTGAAGCCGGCCAAGCGCGCCGCCGCCCGCGTTCATGCCGACATTAATCCCGGGCAAGCCGAAACGTGCGTCCGCCCTCGCGATCCGAACGTCTGCGTGCAAGGCCAGTTCGAACCCAGCCCCCAGACAGGCCCCCTTGATCGCCGCGATCACCGGAATCTCGAGCGCAGCGATACGGTCGTAGATCCCCCGCGCGCTTAGGGCGACCTGCTCGACTTCGGCGGGCGTAAATCCCGCCAATTCGCCAATATCCATGCCCACCGAGAACGCGTCGTCGCCCGTGCTGGTCAAGATGATTGCGCGAAGGTTCCGGTTCGCCGCCGCCTCGTCGAGCGCGTGCGCCAACTCTTCGCGCAGCGTGTTGTCGATCGCGTTCGTGGCCTCGGGCCGGTTGAGCGTCAGAGTGAGCACCTGGCCGTCCCGCTCTCTGATGAGCGTGGCGCCGCGCATCTCTCCGGCTTGTGACTTGGTCATGGGCAAAACACTAGCGCGCCCGCACGACCAAAAAAAGATGGGCTCCGGCCGCAAAGCCAAAGCCCATGTGACGCAGACTTATTGTTCTTGTTAGTGCGCCGTTTCCTGCAGCCAAAGCCGCGCCAAGCGCTGGGCTTCGGCGATGTCGTTCGTGGTCATTTGCTGGGCGAGTTCCGCGCGCCACAACCGCGCTTCGGCGACGCCCTTCATGGCGGCCAGGTTGAAGTACTTGTGCGCACGCACAAGGTCGAGCTCCACGCCCTGCCCCGTCGAATAGCACAGGCCCAATTGATACAGCGCCTGCGGCTTACCCGCTTTCGCGTCGCCTTCCATATCCACGACGACATCAAAATCGATCACCGCCACCACCGTCTCTCCCGTTTAGTTTTGCATCGAATTCGCGTCGAATTCGTGCGTTGTTATGGGACAAAGATGACGGCACCGCGCTGAACGGCGCGTTAATGCGACTGTCGGTTTTTGCTTAAGAACGGCAGCGCGCTTTCGGTTAAGCGGAAGACGGCAGGAACGCGAAAACCTGCTCAAAACCTGGGTTCCCTGCGTTAAAGAGAAAAACGGGGCCACCTTAATAGCGTCCATGTCCCCGAAAATTCTTGCGAAAAATCGAACAATTATCGCGCCTATGGTCGAAACCGTCCGTGTACCGCGCATCTTGCCGAAAATTGCCCGGCTGGGGCTGTACCGCCATGGCATCGGTGAAGGGCGCAAACCCTTAGCCCACGGCGATTGGGTCAAACGAAAACGGCGGCGCAACAGACTCACCTTAAGTGAACCGCTGCCGCCGCCGTGAGTTGAAGTCGGAGCAAGCCCTCCATCCAGACCCCGCGTCTAGCGCCGGGCTCTCGAGGAAATGCTGCTCACCCCTCCCGTCAGGCCGATGTCCGGCCTGATCGTTCGTCGCTTATTTCTTCTTCGTCTTCTTCGCGGCCTTCGGTTTCGCGGCGGCCTTGGACGTCGGCTTCTTCGCCTTACGTTTCGCTGTCATCGGCATGAGAGAATGCTCCTTACTTTCAGGGTCAGGAGAGCGCACCTCGCGCCCTCAAGCGCCTACATATTGGGCAAATACGTCAAGCGACGCAACACCTGGTGACTCACGGCACTGGGCACACAAACGGCAATCGCGCGGAAACACTTATGGAATCAGCGTTTCCTGCGATCATCCGTATACGGAGTGTTACGCGGCGCGATGTCTGCTGCGCAGACTATCCACAGGCCAAAGCGGCGAATCACGGCGAATCGCACCGTGGTGAGTCGTGTAACTACGGGACGGAGTCCGCTGCCGGCGTCGGCGTGGATGGCGTCGCATTCGGAACCGGCTCGCTCACTGGGGCGACAGGCTCGGGCACGACCGCGACTTCGGCGGGCGGTGTTTTCGCCTTCGGCGGTCCGCCGACGCATTCCGGATCTTCGACCGCAAGCCTGGCTCGCCACTCCGCGCCGTACTTGGCCTGCGCCAGCGAGACGACGTTGAGGCAGCGCGTGGCGGGCGCCGACGGCCGCGCCGGAGTAGCGACAGCCTTCACCGGCACCGCGGCCGCTGGCGCGAACAACGGTTCGGGCGGCGGCGTGTAGCGCGTGAGCTTCTGCCGCTCCCACTCGCCCTTCACTTCCTGATCGCAGGTCGCATCGCGCGGATCGAGCCGCACCTTCCAATTCTCGCCATAGGCAGTCTTGGCAAGTGCGATGAACTGGTCGCAATGCGCGGGCGCAACGGCCTCGACAACGGTCGCCGGCCATCGTGTCACCACAGCAACGAACCTGTCGGCGATGAGATAGAGCACGAACAGCGCCATGATCCCCGCACCAGCCCAAACGGCCTTTCGCGCCAGTTCCTCGCCGTGGTTCATCGGCAACGGCACCGCGACCACCCTCGTCGGCGGCGCGGTCGGCAATTTCGCGGGCGCAATCTCGGGAATCGCGGGCTCCGGCTCGGGCTCCGGCACGCCCGGCTTCAGCTTTTTCTTGGGTTTCGTGTCGGCAACAGCGCTCTTCGCCGGTGCGCCATCCGCGCCCTGCACATGCTCTTTGACCGACGATGGCGCCGCAGCGACCATCTGTTAGACCCCCACCCATCTTCCCCGAACTGGAACTATAACGCACCAGCCCCGACATCAGCCGTTGCGCATTTCCCACAATGGAATGTTTGCTTGCGCCAGCGTTCTCCTGACGCAGGAATCAATCCGACGAACACTCGCCTGATAGGAGAGTCGTACCCCTCTCCCTTGCCGCCTTCGCTGAAGCTACGGCGGCCGAGGGTTGCAACACTCGCCCGCCGAAGCC
>JBKJZU010000445.1:0-2693 GCA_046715015.1 Micropepsaceae bacterium | reverse complement strand
CACGGGCGCCGGCTCCACGTTCTCGTTCGTCGTGAAGGGCGGCAAGGACGAGGCTTTTCGCGTGCTCGACGGGCTGCAGATCGTGAAGCTCGCGGTCAGCCTCGGTGGCACCGAGAGCCTCGCCTGTCATCCGGCGACGACCATCCACTCGACCTTCTCGGCCGAGGAGCGCGCGCGGCTCGGCATTCCCGACGGCCTCATCCGGATTTCGATCGGCGTCGAGCTTGCGGAGGATTTGATCGCGGATTTGCAGAACGCGTTGGGGTAGTGGCTGGGAGGGTCGGCTTCCAGCCGGCACTTTCTGAAACGCCGCAGCACGGGAGAGGCAAGAAGAGCCGGCTGGAAGCCGGCGCTCCCAGGCTACTTCGCGTCGGCGCGTTTGAAGGCGTCGCGGGCGCGCAGGCGATCGAGGTAGGCGCGCACGGCAGGCGGGAAGTCGCCGTCGATGCCGATCAACGTTGCCAAATGCAGTGCGAAACCGATCGCGATATCGGCGGCGGTGAAGCGGTTCTTCACCAGGTAGTCGCCCTGTTGGGCTGCCGCGTCGACCGCGCGCAGGCGGCCGTAGAACCACTTGCGATAATCCTCGGCGACTTGTGGTTGGCGGCGCTCCGGCGGCTCAAGCTGCGTGTAGCGAAGCACGAATGTCTGCGGGAACGTCAGCGTCGCGTCGCTGAAGTACATCCAGTTCAGATAGCGGCCGTAGTCCGGATCGCTCGACGGCACGTACAGGTCGGCCTTGCCTTGTGCGGCGGCGTATTTCTCACCCAGGTAGTGACAGATCGCGGTCGACTCCGTCATGCGCAATTCGCCGTCGAAGAAGCACGGGATCGTGCCCAGCGGATTGATCGCCAGATATTCCTTCGCCAGCACGCGCGGCGGGAACGGCAACACGTGCAGTTCGTAGGGCAGCCCCAGTTCTTCGAGCATCCAGAGCGGACGCAGCGAGCGGGCGCCTTTGCAGTGGTAGAGTTTGAGGTTGTGTGCGGTCATTGCTGCAATCCGGTCCCGTGTTCTGTTGGCGCCAACTTGCCATGGCCGCTAGCGCGGGTCGATGACCAGGCTTTGGATGGAGCGGCCGAAATAGCCTTTTGTGTCGGCAAGCTTGCCGAAGGCGATGCCGCCGCCGTTCGGGCCGATCCAGGATTCGGCATCCAGCAGGATCCAGTCGCCCACCGGCATGCGCGAGACGCTGATCGTGAGGTCGCCGTTGATGAACGTGAATTGGTTGAAGTCGAGCACCGAGGAGACGCCGTTGCAAAAATCGGCGGCGACGGCTGCACGCATGAGCGGCGTGATCGCGACGCCTTCGATGATGGGGCGATCGGAACGACACCACACGGCCGCGGGTCCCGGAACGACGAACGCGCCTTTGACCTCCTGCATCGAGATGCCGGAAACGAAGGGGCTGGTCCTATTGGTCCGCGGTTGCTCGAACGGGCCAGTTGGCGGTGGCGGCAGCGTCACCGCGGGCGGGTGGGCGATATCTGGAATGTCGAGCTTGAGCGTTCTGACTTTTAGCGCGGTCGCGCGGACCACTTCAACGCCGCCGGCCGACAGATTGATCGCGCAAAGCTGAATCTTGCGCCCTTCGCGTAGGACGCTCGTCTTGATCTCTAGCGGGGCGATCGGCACGGGGCGCAAGAGGTCGAGCGTCAGGCGCGTGACGTGCATCGGCTGACTGGTGGGTATCTGCTCGGCGATGTGGGCCACGAGAGCCGCCGGCGCGGAGCCGTGTTGTTGCGTCTCGTTCCACGGGCCGCCGGCCCATTTGCTGGTTTCGGCGACATCGCCGTTCAGTTTGAAGATCGCGTCCATGCATTCCGTGGCTACGCGGGCGGCGGACCCAAGTCCATCGGGCGGTGACGCCCTATTCGGCGTGCCGCTACGGCAGCGCTGCCTTCATCGTGCCACGATTGGCGGGCATGAATAGGCATCCCGTACCGATGGGGGCATCCATGCGGACGATTTTGTTTCTGGTCGTGGCGTTGATCGCGCTTCTGGTTGCCACCAACCCGACGCGCGCCGAGTTCAACGATTGGATCATGCAGTACGCCGTGCAAAAGGTGCGCGACGTGGGCAAAGCGCAGAAGCGCGAGGTCGGGTGGAGCGAGCGCCTCATCGGTGGCTATTCCACCGGCTGGGTGATCTCAAATTTGCCGGTGGCCCGCTCGAACTATCTCATGTTCTCGATCTATCGCGTGGACTTGCCGTCCGAGATTCGCGGCGACTTCCCCGGCTGCGTCATCGCGGTCGCCGGGCAGTTCATTCCACGCAATTCGTGTTGATCAGCGCTTTCGCTTTAGGCCGCCCGCGCGCATCGCCGTCTCGGCGCGCTGCTTGATGCGGCCGGCGTGGTTCATCACGTGGAAAATGTACTGCTGATCGACGACGCCTTGGAAGAGGTGAGCCCAGGGACCTGAGGCGTAGATGGGTACGTCTTCGCCGCCGTGGGTTTCGCTGCGCATGGGCACGAGCGCTTGCTGGCGGTAGGCAGGCGCGGTCGTGTCGACGTTCGAGAGGTTTTCGCGGGGTTGGCCTTCGGGTTGAGCGCCGGGGCCGTTCGCTTAGGAGAGCGTCGTGTAGGGCTTGCCGTCGCCTGCGATCGCCGGTTTTCCGGTGCCGTCGTCGGCGAGGCCCAAGATCGGGTTCGTGCGCGAGGGATAGCCCGACATCGTCAGCACGTGGCTGTG
>JBKJZU010000444.1:0-5819 GCA_046715015.1 Micropepsaceae bacterium | reverse complement strand
CTGCGGGCGTGTCGAGGATGTTGTAGCGGCTGAGCGCGCTCAGCCGTGCGGAAACATCCTGGCTCAACGGGGCTCCCCTTTCGCTCTAGCCGCGCGGGCCTCAAGGGGGCGCCGCGACCAATCGAGGCGTGTGCGGGGCACAGCATAGGGCTTGCCGTGGCACCAGGGGTGTCCTCTTTTGACCACCTCGCGGCTTCAAACGAGGCACCCAATGGTCGTGATGAATTGACTGGAACGTCGCGCCGATGGGGCGTTCTCTCCCTCAACCGATACAGAAAGGCGCGGCGATGAGCGAATTGACCATCTGGACGTACGACTGGGTTCCCGAAGGCCCGCGTGGGTTTGTGCGCGATCTGAGGCTCCGCTGGGCGTGCGAGGAGGCGGGGTTTGGCTATGGCGTGCGTACGGTCGCCTTCGAGGGGCGCGAGACCAATCATCTGCAGGATCAGCCGTTCGGCCAAGTGCCGTTCTTGAACGACGGCGGCGTGGAGGTTTTCGAAAGCGGTGCCTGCCTGCTGCACCTCGCGCGCAAAAGCGACAGGCTGATGCCGCGCGACCCGGTTGGCGAAGCGGAGACGATGCAATGGACGATCGCCGCGCTCAACTCGATCGAGATGGTGACCGTGCCGTGGTGGTTTTTGAAGATGAGCGGCGCCACGAACCCCGGTCTGACGGGATGGACGAGCAAGCGCCTCGATCAGCTGGAACGCGTGCTTGGCCAGCGCGACTGGCTCGCGGGCGGGCGCTTCACCGTGGCGGACCTCTTGATGGGCGATGTGCTGCGCGTCCCCGCGGTGCGCGCGTTCGGCGACCGGCCGGCGAGCGAGGCCTTCGTCAAACGCGCAACGGAGCGGCCGGCGTTCAAGAAAGCGCACGCGGATCAGATCGCGCATTTCAAGGCGGGGGATGAGACGCGGGCGGAGGCGGCGGCGTCGTAAGCGAGGCGCTTGTCCTGGGACCCCCCTTCGCTAAAGCTACGGGGCCGCGGTCCCAGGCTGCGCTGTTGGTTCTTCACGGGCGGTGCTGGCGTGGGTACGATTGCTGCCTCGACTAGGAGCTTCCCATGCGCCCCACCATCACTGCTTTTGCTGCGTCGCCGGATAAGGGCCGGGGGCTTGCGCGCGATATGCGGGTTCGGTGGGCGTTTGAGGAGGTGGGGCAGGCTTACGACGTGCGGCTGGTCACGTTTGCGGAGATGAAGCAGAGCGCGCATCTCGCGCTCCAGCCGTTCGGGCAGATCCCGACTTATGAGGCGGGCGCGCTGCACCTCTTCGAGACGGGGGCGATCGTGCTTCATATCGCGTCGACCCATGCGGGGCTGTTGCCGGCGGACGCGAACGCCCGGGCGCGCGCGATCGCGTGGATGTTTGCGAGCCTCGCCACGGTGGAGCCGCCGATCGTCGAGCGCTCTGCCGCCATGCTGCTTGAGCGCGACAAGCCTTGGTACGGGCCACGCATGTCGCTGCTCGACGAGCGCGTGCGCGCGCGGCTCGGCCAGCTCTCCATCGCGCTTGGGGGCAGCGATTGGCTCGACGGGGCGTTCAGCGCCGGCGACCTGATGATGGTGCACACGCTCCGCCGGTTGGAGGGCTCGGGCTTGGTCGAGGACTATCCGAACCTTACCGCCTACATCGCGCGCGGCGAAGCGCGGCCCGCGTACGCCCGCGCGTTCGCGGCGCAGCGTGCGGTGTTTGAGGGCGCGGGCGGTCCGGCGTAGAGCTTCGCGCGTTTCGGCGAGGCGCTTGTCCCGGGAGCGCGGGCATCTTGCCCGCTCTTGTTCAACGTCACCATCGCGCGGGCTGTCGAGAGTCAGCGAAGAGCGGGCGGGACGCCCGCGCTCCCGGGGCTAGAGCGTTCTCGACTGGCGCTGAGCTCTACGCCGCCATCAGCGCCTTCACGTGGGCGACGGTGGAGTCGGCGAATGCTGTCACCTCATTACCGCCGCCCCACTGAATCGCGCTTTTCCCGCCGCCGCACTATCATGTCGTAGATCGGCCCGAACCCCAGCAATGCTGCGCCCACGAAGGGCGCCGCAACCACCGACACCCGAATGCCCAAAAGGCTGTCGGGGCTCGTTATCGTCACCCCTGCGGTCGCCGCCAGCCCCACGCAGATCAGAGCCACGCCCGCGACCACCCGCGCCTTGGGCACTGTGCGCCCGCCCCTGATCGGGCCGAAGCTGCGCTCGTGCCGCGCGAACACCGCGATCATCGGCAGCAGTGCTGCGATGTAGATCGCGAACCACAGCGGGCGCGAGACCCACCACGCGCCCGATCCGGGGAGCGTATCGAGCCCCAACCCGCCGAGCAGGACCCAGCACACCGTCATCACCAGCACGAAGGCGGTGAGGTGCCACAGATAGACGGTCATGATCATCCCGTTCATCAGCACCGTCGCGGTCCAGATGTTGAGATTGTCGAGCATCCTGCGGCCCAAAGGCTCGAGCGCGAGCACCAGCCCGACCTGCGCGACGCCCAGCGCAAACAGCGCCAGCGTCGGCGGCAGCGAGTTGGAGAATCCCCCCGGAGCGGCCACCATCGCCACCGGGTAGAAGCCGTAGACCGTGATCGAAATCAGCACGGCGAGCCCGACCACGAACCAGCCGAGCGCGAACAGCCGGTTTTCGAACCTCCCGTCGCGCCATGCAAAGCCGAGCTGATGGATGCCTAAGAACACCCACAGGAAGTTGGTGAAATTGACGTAGGGCACTTGTGCCGAGAAGGTCAGCCAGTCGGTCAGCATTGCCGCGGGGATGAACCACGCGAAGCTCGCCCAACCGAAACGCTTCCACGCCCAGTAGGTCAGCGGGGTGCAGCCGGTCACCAGCAGATAAACCGCCAGGAACCAGACCGGGATCAGGGCTGCTTCGGTCGCCATGCGTATCTGTTCGCGCGGCAGGCCGACCTGCGTCAGTATCACCGCGAGAACCGCCCACAGCATTAGCAACGGAAAGATCGGGGTGATGAGGCGCTGCACCCGGCTCGCAAACCAGTCGCGGTACTTGCCGATCTGTCCGGGCTCAGCCTTGCGCAGCGTCGCGTCCCAGCTGACCCCGTTCGAATAGCCGCCAACGAGGAAGAATATCGGCATCACCTGGAAGGCCCAGGTCAACCACGCCGCCCATTGCGAAACGCTGAGCAGGTCGCCGCGTTGCAGCTCGCCCGCCTCATCGACATAGACCCCGGCCATCAGCCAGTGGCCGCACACCACCGCCAAGATCGAGACCGCGCGCAGGAAATCGACCCAGCGGTTGCGCTCGGGGGGCGCCATTTGCGCCAGCTCGCGCGCCTTACTCCACATTGGCGTTCCACATCGTCAGCATTGCGATCCCTATGGCCGTTCGGATGATGCGAACATTGGGTGCCTGTTGCCTCGGCGCAAGCTCCTTGCCCAGACTCGCTGGCACCTCCGGCGCGAACGCGATTCGTGGAGCACATTGACGGCGTGAAAAGCCCAAGTCACGCGCCAACCACTTTGTGAACAGTGCCTAATGACGGGTGAAAGCTGGCTCGCGTCCGGTCACTGCAACCATAATCGACCCGATGATGTAGAGGATCGCTGTCAGCACGACGATACGGGCAAATAGAAACATGAAGGCCATCGTCACCGTGTGATCGGTGATGATGGCGCCAGCGAGAATGTCGACCGTATCGTTGCCCCTGGCCCCCACAAGATCCAGAAGCCACTGACGCGTGCCGCGTGCACTTTCTATGACGGAGGCCAAAGCCTCGGGATAGTAGAGCAGCGAGAGGATGACGAGCGTCCATGCGATGATGACGCTCACGACGCTGCGCCAAGTCTGTGCCAACAATTTCACAAGCATGGGATCGCTCCACTAAAGATAAAGGGGTCGAGCCCCTCGCCCGACGCCAGATCGTGCGAGCGGGGGGCGGTTAAAGTCAACGCGCTTCCTCAAAGTGTTGATTCCATGTGGCTATTCTGTGGCGTCACAGCTTGAATGTGCCGCCGACAGGCACAGAATTCGCGCGTCTCGAACTGGGGGAGAGAGGCGCTCATGTTTTTGTTTCGTTTGCCGTCGATATTGTACTTCCTGGATAATACGGTGACATGATATCGGAATTAGGTATGCTGTCACCCTGTTTCTATCGGTCACCCAGTTTCTATCGGCTTTGCGAAGGGATGCGCTTGGCGAAATGGGTGACAGCTTGCGTATTCCCCAGGCTATCACCGAGGGAATAGGTATGCTGTCACAGCATTCTTGGAGGTCACCGCATTCTTGCGTCCGAGAAGAACACTTGGGTCAGAGAGAATTTGCACGCTCCGGACCATTAACCCGCGCTTAAGCATAAACCTGCGAGGGTTCCTTGCGCTATTCGCGCGGAGGGAACCTTCGTGACTCTACGACATCTTTTGCTCGGCACGGCAGCGGCGCTGTGCTCGCTCACCGCGGCCAACGCAGCGATCACCACGCCGTCGGGCTGGTACATCAGCCTCGGTGCGGGCGCCAACTGGCTGCCGGACAACGACATCGACGAATTCTCGGTCGGAGGCTCGCCGAGCACGACCAACGAGTTCAGTTGGGAGACCGGCTACGTCGTCGCCGGCGCCGTCGGCTACGACTTTGCAGACAGATGGCGCGCCGAGTTCGAAGTGGCCTATCGCCTCAACGACGCCGACGGATTTTTCCAAAGCGGTTCCGCCTCTACCGTGCCGGGCGCGGAGATCTGGGAACTGTCGCAAATGATCAATGTCTTCTACGACTTTCCGGTCAGCGACAAATTGACGGTATCCGCCGGTGCAGGCGTTGGCGGGACGCTGGTGGTCTTCAACCCCGGCTGTTCGGGCAACTTCGAAAGCGCGAACTGCAACCTCGAAACCGACGACTATGTCTTGACGGGACAGTTGATCGCACAAGCCGCATATCGTCTTGCCGAGCGTTGGCAACTCTTCCTCGACTATCGATTCATGTTGCTCGACGACGCCGAAGTCACGAATCCCGGCGACGGCGAACACTGGATTATCGAAAAGACGGATCATGCCCTGTCGCTGGGCGTCCGCTTCGACTTGCAGCGCGACGGCGCACCGCCGCCACCGGCCGCTGTGCAACCGCCTCCGCCGCCACCGGCGAACGCGCCAAAGCAGTTCATGGTCTTCTTCGGCTTCAACAAAGCGAACCTGACGGCCGAGGCGTCGCGTGTCGTCGCAGATGCGGCAGCGGCTGCGAAGGAATTCGGTTCGGCCTCGATCATTGTCGTCGGCCATACCGACACGGTGGGTTCGAACGCCTATAACGACCGCTTGTCGATGCGCCGTTCGCAGGCCGTGAAAGACGGCCTCGCCGGGCACGGCATTCCCGCGGCTGCGATCTCGACGGAAGGCCGCGGCGAGAGCGAACTGATGGTCCAGACGGGCGACGCCGTGAAGGAGCCGCAGAATAGACGCGCGACCATCGATCTAAACTAACAGCAGGTGCTCCTGGGACCGCGGGCGGCCTCGACACTTTTTCTTCACCGGCGCCAGCGGCAGCCTGCGCGGCAAGCAGAACTTCGCGGCGTTCGCGGCGGCGAAGGCTGCGCTGCGTGCGACCGCGCAAAGCATCGCGCGCGAGTTCGGGCCGCAGAACATCCACGTCGCGCACGTCGTGGTGGACGGCATGATCGAGGGCGAGCGCCTGCTCTCGTTCCGGCCGCAGTTCAAAGACGAGAAAGGCCCGGACGGGATGCTCAACATCGCCGCCATCGCCGAGGCCTATTGGATGCTGCACCACCAGCAGCGCAGCGCCTGGACTCAGGAACTGGATCTGCGGCCGTGGAGCGAGAGTTATTGAACTCGTCCTGGGACCGCGGGCGTCCCGCCCG
>JBKJZU010000443.1:0-6980 GCA_046715015.1 Micropepsaceae bacterium | reverse complement strand
GCGATCCTCAGACGCGCCCACAGCACGCCCGCCAACGTGCTCCGCTTCGGCCGTCTGGAGATCGACAAGGACGCGCGCGAAGTCCGCATCGACGGCACGGCCCGGCCACTCACCAGCTACCAATACGCGCTCATCCTCGCGATGGCCGAACGCGCGGGCCGCGTGCTCTCGCGCGACGCGCTCTTCGACCTGGTGAAAGGCGAAACGATCGAAGCGTTCGACCGCTCGATCGACGTGCACATCTCGCGCATCCGTGCGGCGATCGAAGACAACCCGAAGGCCCCGCGCCGAGTCATTACCGTCCGCGGCGCCGGTTACGTCTTCGCCAAGGCGCAGGATTAGCGCATGCGAATCTTAAACCGCCTCATCGTCAAGGTCTACCTCACGATCGAGGCCAGCCTGCTCATGGTGGTCGTCGTCTCGGCATTTGCCTTCCGCGCCGGCCCTGAGTCCGCGCAAGTGCGCAGCGCGTTCCGCATGGCAGGCGGCGTCTTGACCGCCTCGCTCGCCGATCCTGCCGCGAAGCCGGACGTTCAGCGCGCCGCCGTCGAACGGCTGTCGAGCCTCATCAAGGCCGACCTCGCACTCTATGGCGCCGACGGCACGTTGATCGCATCGGCCGGCGCACCGCTGCCGCCGCCGCGCGAGGTTTCGAACGACGATGACGACCGCTGGTTCCGCCACGCCCGCCGCCACGTCTGGACGCTGCCGCTTGCTGACGGACGCTTCATCGTTGTGCGTCCACCGTTTGATCGCGAACGTCGCGGCTTCGGCTTCGGCTTCTTCAGTCATCTCGCGATCGTCGTTGTCCTTATTGCGCTCGCAGCCCTCCCGGTCGTGCGCGGCATCACCGGCCGCTTGGAGCGCCTGCAAAAGGGCGTCGAGCAACTCGGCGCAGGCGACCTCACCACGCGCGTCAAAGTCGAAGGCAAAGACGAAATCGCGGGCGTCGCCGAAAGCTTCAACCGTGCAGCCGGCCGCATCGAGGAACTGATCAAAGCCCACAAGATGCTACTCGCCAACGCCAGCCACGAATTGCGCACGCCGCTCACGCGGCTGCGCATGGGCATCGAACTGCTGAAGGAGCAAGCAGACCCGGCACGCAAGGCGGAACTCGAGCAAGACATCGCCGAACTCGACCAGCTGATCGACGAAATCCTGCTCTCGAGCCGCCTCGACGCGATGAACCGGCTGGATCAGGTCGAACCGGTCGACCTGCTCGCACTCGCCGCCGAAGAAGCCGCGCACTATGAAGCCACGACGGTCACCGGGACACCTCTCACCGTCCAAGGCGACGCGCGCCTGCTGCGCCGCCTCATCCGCAATCTGCTGGAAAATGCAAAGCGCCACGGCGCGCCACCGATCGATGTCGAAGTGCACATGCAAACCGGCGCCGCCGTGCTCACTGTCGCCGACCGTGGCCCCGGCATCGCGGAGGCTGACCGCGCCCGCATCTTCGAACCGTTCTTCCGCAAAGCGGGCGCCGCCTCGACGGGCGCAGGTCTGGGTCTCGCCCTCGTGCGCCAGATCGCCCGCCGCCACGGCGGTGACGTCACCGTCGAAACGCGCGACGCGCGCGCGGCCTTCGTCCTGAGGTTGCCGCTCTAGGCCCCGTTGCGGCGGCAGCACAGGATGGCTACCGTGCGCGCAACAACAATAATCACTTCACTCAGGGCGGAGCTTCATGACACCGGAGAATACACGTCTCGCTTTGGTCGCGGCGGCAGTGGCACTCGTGCTCGCGATTCCGATCCTCGGCCGCTCGTTCGGCGGCCAGCCGACGACCCTGACGGACGTGATGACGGGCACCAAACCGGTCGACGTCAGCAAGGCGCAAGCGACGGCCCGGCGTATCGGCAACGCGGTCTCCAACCTCGACGGCGAGCGCATCAAGAAGGCCGACGCCGAGCCGCAAAACTGGCTCGCCCATGGCCGCACCTACGACGAACAGCGCTTCTCGCCGCTGGACAAAATCAACGCCGAGAACGTGAAGGACTTAGGCCTAGCCTGGACCTACGAAACCGACACCATACGCGGCCTCGAAGCCTCGCCCATCGTCGTCGACGGCGTGATGTTCGCAACCGGTTCGTGGAGCAAAGTCTACGCACTCGACGCGAAGTCCGGTGAAGAGCTGTGGACCTACGATCCCGAAGTTCCCGGCGAAACCGGGCGCAAGCCTTGCTGCGACGTCGTCAACCGCGGCGTCGCCGTTTGGAAGGGCAGGGTCTATGTCGGCACGCTCGATGGACGGCTCGTCGCCCTCGACGCCAGAAACGGTAGGCCCATCTGGGAAGTCCAAACCGTCGACGGCAACAAGCCCTACACGATCACCGGCGCCCCGCGCATCGTGAAGGGCAAAGTGATTATCGGTAACGGCGGCGCCGAACTCGGCGTGCGCGGCTACATCACCGCATACGACGTCAACACCGGCCGTCAGCTTTGGCGCTTCTACACCGTCCCTGGCGACCCGCGCGTGCCCGTAGAGAACGCGCACCTCAAGGAAGCGATGCCAACCTGGAAGGCTGACGCCGGACCGGGCTGGAAATACTGGGAAGTCGGCGGCGGCGGCACGGTGTGGGACTCGATGGCCTACGATCCGGACCTCGACCTTCTCTACATCGGCACCGGCAACGGAAGTCCGTGGAGCCGCTATCTCCGCTCGCCCGGTGGCGGCGACAATCTTTATGTGTCGTCGATGATCGCGATCAAGCCGGACACCGGCGAGAAGGCGTGGCACTTCCAAACCACGCCTGGCGACAATTGGGACTACACGGCGACGCAGCACATGATCCTCGCCGACATCGAGATCAACGGCACGGTCCGCAAAGTCATCATGCAAGCGCCGAAGAACGGCTTCTACTACGTGCTCGATCGCGCGACGGGTGAGTTCATTTCCGGCAAGAACTACATCCCCGTCACGTGGGCGAAGGGCCTCGACGCGAAGGGCCGCCCGATCGAGGACGCAAGCGCCGGCTATCGCGACAGTCCGAAGATGGTGCAGCCCTCGCCGCACGGCGGTCACAACTGGCAGCCGATGGCGTTCAATCCGACGACGAAGCTGACCTACATTCCGGTGCAGCTCGTGCCGCAGCTGTTCACCTTCGACAAGACACGCTCGGTCAAGCCGGGCGTATGGAACACGGGCCTCGACTTCGGCGCCGTGTCCACGTTGACGATGCAGGCGCTCGCCAAGGGACAGCCTCTGCCGGTGCCCGAGGCCTATCTGCTCGCGTGGGACCCGATCAATCAGAAAGAGGTCTGGCGCGCGAAGCATCCGACGTTCTGGAACGGCGGCGCGCTGACGACGGCCGGCAACCTTGTCTTCCAAGGCTCGGGCGACGGGCTGCTGACCGCGTGGAAAGCCGACACCGGCGAAGAAGTTTGGAAGATCGACGCCAAGACCGGCATCATCGCGCCGCCCGTGACCTACAGCATCGACGGCGAACAATACATTGCGGTCGCGGCCGGTTGGGGTGGCGCAGTCGTCGCCTTCATGCCGGAACCTGCGACCGCGATCCTAAAGTACGGGAACGCGGGCAAGATCTTCGCGTTCAAGATCGGCGGTCAGAAGACGATCGAAGCCACGCCGCTCCCGCAGACGCCGCTCGTCGAACCGCCGGCCGAAACGGCGAACGCGGCAACGATCGCGAAGGGTGACCAAGTCTTCCACCGCTACTGCGCGGTCTGCCACGGCTTTTTCGCGATGAGCGCGGGCGTCATACCCGACCTGCGATACTCCGCGCCGGAAGTCTTCGCCCGTTACAAGGAAATCGTCCTCGACGGCGAGATGAAAGCGAACGGCATGGCGAGCTTCGCCGACCAAATCAACGAAGACGACGTGAAGGCGATTCACGCCTACATCCTGCGCGGCGCCCACCAAGCCTACGACGCCCAACAAAAAGCGGCCGCCACGCCACCGGCGGCACCGCCACCGCCGAACTAGTACTTGTTCTTTCCTGGGACCGCGGGCGTCCCGCCCGCTCTTGCTGACGACGCAAGGGCGGGCAATATGGGGCGGTCGGGGAGAAAGAGCATTGTCCGCACCCGCATGGCACTCACGCGGTTACGTTCCCCACTGGGAAGGGGGCGAAGTCGCGCAATCGATCACGTTTCGCCTTGGCGACAGTTTGCCGTCGTCGCTTCTCGAACGCTGGCGCAGCGAACTCGAAAGTCTAGCGGCAGACAAAATCGACCTCGAACGGCGTCGCCGCATGGAAACGGCGCTCGATCAGGGTCTTGGTTCGGCCGCGCTGGCGAAGCCGCCTATTGCCGAGTTGGTCGAAAATGCCCTTTTACACTTCGACGCCGAACGCTACCGCCTGCACGCGTGGTCAATCATGCCGACTCACGTCCACGTCCTTGTCACGCCACTGGCGACTTGGACCTTGTCGTCGATCACGCACGCGTGGAAATCGTTCACAGCCAAAGAAGCGAACAAACTTCTTGGCCGTGAAGGGATTTTCTGGGCGCCGGAGTATTTTGACCGTGCAATCCGTGATGAACAGCACTTTGCGAATGCCATGCGCTACATCGAATTGAACCCGGTGAAGGCAGGCTTATGCGCGACTCCTGAGGCTTGGCGCTATGGGAGTTCGTGGCGCGGTAGAACCTCAACAAAAACCTAGTCGTACATGCGAAGGGTTGAAGAAAGAGCGGGCGGGACGCCCGCGGTCCCAGGAAGTCGCCGCGGCCATTAATCTCTGCCGCCTTGCTGGCGCGCCGCCGCCAGGGTACCAACGCGGCCCTGGATCGAAGAGCAATGAGCGACAAACCCGTCAAAGCCAATGCCGAAAAGCCGCGCGGCTTCCGCGACCGGTTGGGGGCTGAGCTATTGGCCGAGCGCCGCATGCTTGAGACCATTCGCGGTGTGTACGAATCCTATGGCTTCGACCCGCTCGAAACGCCGGTGATCGAACTCGCCGATGCGCTGGGCAAATTCCTGCCGGACCAGGACCGTCCGAACGAAGGTGTGTTCGCCTTCCGCGACGACGACGAGCAATGGCTGTCGCTGCGTTACGACCTGACCGCGCCGCTCGCCCGCTTCGTCGCCGAGAACTACGACGCGCTCCCCAAGCCGTTCCGCCGCTATCAAGTCGGCCAGGTCTTCCGCAACGAAAAGCCAGGACCCGGCCGCTACCGCGAGTTCACGCAATTCGACGCCGACACGGTCGGCACGGCAAGCATGCTCGCCGACGCCGAACTGTGCATGATGAGTTGCGACACGCTGGAGCGCTTGGGGCTCGCGGGCGATTACATCGTCAAGGTCAACAATCGCAAAGTCTTGAACGGCGTGCTGGAAGCGATCGGTATCGCGAAAGGCGCTGAGGGCGAAGGCCAACGCCTCGCCGTCTTGCGCGCGATCGACAAGCTGGATCGCTTGGGTGCCGACGCGGTGCGCGCTCTCTTGGGTCCCGGCCGCAAGGACGAATCCGGCGACTTCACCAAAGGCGCCAACCTCTCCCCGGACGCGGTCGCCCGCGTGCTAGCGTTCACCCAGGCCGGTGCCGGAGATCGCGGCGCCTTCTGCAACGAACTTGAGCGCGTCGTAGGCGACAGCGTCGACGGTCAAGCGGGTGTCGCCGAACTTCGCCAAATCGATGCGGCGCTCAGCGGCGCGGGTTACGACGCGAAGCGCGTGAGATTCGACCCGTCCGTGGTGCGCGGTCTTGCCTACTACACAGGTCCGGTGATCGAGGCGGAACTGACGTTCGACATCAAAAACGAAGACGGCCTATCCGTGCGCGTCGGCTCTGTCATCGGCGGCGGCCGCTACGACGATCTCGTGACGCGCTTCAAAGGTGTGCAGGTTCCGGCCACCGGAATCTCCATCGGTGTCAGCCGCCTGCGCGCCGCACTCGCCTCGCGCGGCGCAAGCGAAGCAACTATGGGCCCCATCGTGGTGCTCGTCATGGATAAGGACGCAACCTCGTCCTACGTCGCGATGGCGAAGGAATTGCGCGCTGCGGGCATCCGCGCGGAAGTCTACACCGGCACCTCCGGCATGAAGGCGCAGCTCAAATACGCCGACAAACGCATGAGCCCTGTCGCCGTCATCGAAGGCAGCGACGAGCGCGCGAAAGGCGTCGTCACGCTGAAAGACCTCGCGCTCGGCGCCGAACAGGCGAAAGAAATCAAAGACCGCGCGCAATGGGCCAAGGGCGCCGAGGCGCAAGTCACCGTGCCGCGCGGCGACCTCGTCGCGGCGGTGAAAAAGATCATGGCAGCGCAAGCCAAGCCATGATCGCCGCACCGCCTTATGATGCCGCAACGATCGCCGCGTTGGAAACCCAAACAGCGGCGCTGCTCGACGTCTTCAAGTCCTATGGCGCCGAACGCATCGAGCCGGCGATCGTTCAACCCGCCTACGCTTTCCTCGACCGCTTGGGCGAAGACCTGCGCCGCCGCACTTATGTGTTTAGCGGTCCTGGCGGCGGCGAACTGTGTCTGCGCCCGGACCTGACGATCCCGACCTGCCAAGCCTATCTCGCACGCACACCGGCGGCCGACCGCGCGGCAAAACTCTGCTACGCGGGCCCGGTCTTCCGGCACAACGCGAAAGAACCGAACAGACCCGGTCAAGCGACGCACGCCGGCCTCGAAAACATCAACGCGGCAAATCCCGCCGCCGCCGACGTTGAAGCGCTCGCGCTCACCGACACGGCGCTCGCAAGCGCGGGGCTAAAGAACGTCGACGTCACGCTCGGCGACTTGAGCATCTTCTCAAGCCTGCTCGACGCGCTGGGCTTGGCACCGCAACGGGCGGAGCGTCTGCGCCGCCACGTTTGGCGCCCGGCTTACCTGAACGAAATCCTGAAACGCCTCACCGGCGAAGCCGAAACCGGCAACGCGTTCCTGGCGCATGTCGGTTCGCTGCCGCCTGAGGAAGCGCGCGCCGTGGTGCAAGAAGCGCTGACGCTTGGCGGCATCAAGCCGATCGGCACGCGCACGATCGAAGAAATCACCGACCGCTTTATCGAACA
>JBKJZU010000442.1:0-3031 GCA_046715015.1 Micropepsaceae bacterium | reverse complement strand
AGGCGCGCGCGGGCGCAGCGCGGACGGCTTTGCAGGCCGTCACACTATCTCCGCGCGGATCTCCTTGCGGTATGGGCGGACGGTGGCTGGCGGCTGCGGCGTGCTTACGCGCCGGTGCTTTGGCGTGCTGACCCTTCGCCTTCAAGCTTGCTTCCAGTGCTTGCATGAGGTCGATGACGTTGGATTCTTCTTCTTCTTCCGGCTCTTGCGCCTCGACCACGTTCTGGCCTTTGTGTTTGCGCTTGATCAGATCGCGCAGCGCGTCGGCGCCGGATCGGTTTCGCGCGGAACCGGTTGGCAAGATCGGTGGCCGACGACGAGCGCCCGGCGCCCGAAACCCACGACCCGGCTGGGCCCGCCGGATTCGGCGTGAGTCGCCAATTTTTCGCTCGGGGCGGGAACCGGGTGGCAAACCGGGCGTTTTCTCTCCCGTCCCTAGCCCTACTAGGTCGACTTGGCGCGCACACCGATCCCCCTCGGCGTGTCGCGCCGTTTTTTTTGGTCCGATAGCGTCAGGCCGATGCGGGGTCGCGCGCGTAGAACTGGGTGACGGCATGGGCAAGTGCGGTGTAGTCGCTAGCCGTTGCCATGAGGCGGGCCTTTGAGCGCTTGCTGGTCTCGGTGGCGGCCCGCTCACGCAGTTCGGCCGCGCGTCGCAGGTAACGCGCGGCGCGGTCGCTTGCAGGATCAGGTGTTGGGTCGCCCATCAGAACATCCAACGTGCAGGCTCACAAACAGTTCCGTGAAGTTCGAACCGGGCGGACGCCGGCCGTCATTCCCCTGCCCCGTCCGGTGTGCTGCCATCGTTCACCTCCTCGCGCACCTTGGGCAACGTTGGCCCGGGCTCGTCGAGTGCGTCGGCGGCGGAAAGGCCCAGGCAGACGTAGTCGTCGGCGATGCGGCGGATGATTTCGGCGCGTTGCGGGTCGGTCTCGATATTGGCGATCGAGCGCAGCTGCTCGGCGATCAGGTGGTAGTTGTTGGAATCGTTGATCCGTGCGGCGGACATCTCTCTTCCTTAAGGTCAAGGCGCCAGGACGTATCGCGCATCGCGGCCGTTGCCTCCCTCGGCACTTCGACAGCTGACTCTAATGTGGGCGGCTGGTTTTTGAGGGCGGGCCGCGATTGGGCCAACGGCTTGGCTAATTCCGCAGGCGCACGGTGCGCGGGGCGTGGCCGCAGGTGGCGCAGCAGTCGGTGCACTTGTCCTTGCCCAACCGCACGCCCCAGCCTTCCGGTTCCGGGATGCCGTCTTCCAGTTCTTCGTTGTCGGCGTTCGCTTCGCGGTCGTACCAGTCGTCGTACTCGTCCGCCAACACGACGCCGTAGCAGATTTTCTGGCCGGCCTTGCAGGCGAGCTTGTAGGTCTCGCTCTTGCCCGCTTCGAGCGCGCCTTGCTCCATCTCGATGCCGGTGTCGCGTACGTAGAAACTCACCAACACGTCCTCGCCCGCGTCGTTGCGGATGGTCCACACCGACGTGCCGTTCGCCTCAGACCACGCCGACGCCGATACAGCGAGCGCCGTGATGACGACAGCGAAGCGCCAAAGATGCTGCATGGAGGTTCTCGCGACCGGCGGTGGTTTTAGACGCCCCAAGTTTACGACGTCCCCGTTTAACGAAAAGCTACGGGGGGTGCCGGACCACCTTTGACGGGCGGTGCCGCTGCCGATGGCGATGCCGAGATCGGCTTGGGCGAGCGCCGGCGCATCGTTGATGCCGTCGCCGGCGAACGCGACGCGCCTATGCCGCAATCGTGCGGACTAACAATGAAAGAACACGCACCAGCTGCCAAGGGCCAAGGCAACGGCACCGAGAGCTACTCCGAAAGCGGCCATGACGTCCTCCAAGAACAAATTCAACGATAATGCTCAATGGTCGACCAATGCGGTGTCAAGGACAAGAGGCTTATTGCGCGGGTGCGAAGGCTTCGACGCGTTCGGTAAGTGGCCGTCGCTCCAGCGCACCGCGCTATCACGCTGCCGTGACTGTCGCGGGCAGCGGATTGCGTGGTTGTTTCGCTTCGAAAGCACTACATTTGGACGCTTGGCGATGAAACCGCTCCGATGAAAAAGCTGACGGTTGCAATCCTGATCTTATTTGCGACCAGCCTCTTGGGGGCTGCGTTCGCGAGCGCTTGCATGGCCGCGCCGCGCGCGGGGGCGATGAGCGCGCAAGAGCAGATGCCGCCATGCTGCGCGCTGAAGGCGGCGTGCGCCGGCGGCACCTGCTTCGCCTCCACACACGAAGCCGGCTGCACTGCCGATCACGGCGCGACCGCAGTCGGTCAGAAGAGCCAGGCTGCAAGCGATCTCGTCAAAGCACCGGTCTCAGCGATCATCCCGTCGCCGCGGCTCGTCGCGATTGCACGCGCCGGCGCCGCGCGACCACCGTCGCGCATAAGCGATTCCATATCCATCGCGGGATACGCCGACATCTACGCGCGCACGGGTCGCCTGCTCATTTAACGCACGCTCGTAAGCAGCTGCATCGCGGTCGCGCCTGACGCAACCCATGCGTCGTGCGCGTCCGCGGCCTTTCAAACATCGATCAACATTCGAGTGCGAACGCACTCATAGGAAACCTAACATGAAAACGACGTCGATTCTGGCCGCCACGGTCGCGGCATTCTTTCTCGTGAGCGGCCCCTCATTTGCCGCCGAGCCCCAGCAACCTCAAGCGCCGACGCAAACGCAAGCGCCGACACAGCCGCAGCCGAAAGCGAAGCGCTGCTACCGGCAGGTTCACAAGCTTGCGTTCCCGATTCGCGTTCGTTGCAAAACACCTAAAGCGCAAATGCCTGTCCAGTCGCCAACCAAGAGATCGGACTCGTGATGGACGGGATGATGATGGAATACGGATGGGGGATGATGGCGATCTGTTTGCTTGCCCTCGTATTCCTCGTGCTCGGTATTGCCGCTTTCGCGAAGTACCTCTTTTGGAGCAAAAGTTAGACGACCCTTAATGCGGCGGCCCCGCGAACCGGCGCGATTCGGCTGAGGTCCGACATCGCCCCCTTTGAGAAGATTGT
>JBKJZU010000441.1:0-2776 GCA_046715015.1 Micropepsaceae bacterium | reverse complement strand
TCGCTCATCACGGCGCGTTCCAGCAGTTCGGGATTGCCGGGGTCGAACTTCAGAGCCTTATCGAAGTAGTGCGCCGCGGCCGAGGAGTCGCGCTCGCTCGCCGCGTACCTTCCGGCGAGGTAGCTGCCGTATTTGTTCGACGTCGCGGGTTGGGCTCCGCGCTCTTGCACGATCACCGAGCACTGCGTCAGGCCAATCGTCAAAGCCGCAGCCAACGCCGCCGCCACCAGACCGCCTTTGATAAGCGATGTCATACGCACCACAGGTTCACTCACATATTCGGATAGTTCGGACCGCCCCCACCTTCCGGGGTGACCCAGTTTATGTTCTGGGCGGGGTCTTTGATATCGCAAGTTTTGCAGTGCACGCAGTTCTGCGCGTTGATCACAAAGCGCGGATTTCCGCCAGAAGTGTCCCTTACCACTTCGTAGACTCCCGCTGGACAGTAGCGTTGGGCCGGCTCGTCGTATTCAGGGAGATTCTTCGCAATGGGAATCGACGGGTCCTTCAGCTGCAGGTGAATCGGCTGGTCTTCCTCGTGGTTCGTGTTCGACAGGAACACGGAGGAGAGCTTGTCGAAGCTCACCACGCCGTCCGGTCTCGGGTAGGCGATCGGTTTGTGCTTTCTCGAGGGATCGAGCGACGCCGCGTCGGTCTTGCCGTGCTTCAGCGTGAAGGGGCTCGTACCGAAGATTTGGTTCAGCCACATATCCGCGGCGCCGAAACCGACGCCAAGTAGTGTGCCGAAGCGACTCCAGAAGGGCTTCACGTTGCGGACGCGTTTCAGGTCCTTGTGGACGTGGCTGTGTTCGTAGGCTTCGGTGTAGGCCGTTAGTTCGTCGTGTGAACGGCCGGCGGTCACGGCATCGAACGCGGCTTCGGCGGCCATCATGCCCGACTTCATTGCGTTGTGGCTGCCCTTGATGCGGGGCACGTTCACGAAGCCTGCGGAGCATCCGATCAGCGCGCCGCCTGGGAACGTCAGCTTCGGCACCGATTGGAAGCCGCCTTCGGTAATGGCACGCGCGCCATAGCCGATACGTTTGCCGTCTTCGAAGTACGGGCGGATCGCGGGGTGCGTCTTGAAGCGTTGGAACTCGTCGAACGGCGAGATGTAGGGGTTCTTGTAGTTCAAGTGGACGACGAAGCCGACCGACACCAAATCTTCGCCCCAGTGATACATGAACGAGCCGCCGCCGGTGCTGTTCGACAGCGGCCAGCCCATCGTGTGCACGACGAGGCCGCGTTGGTGCTTGTCCTTCGGCAGTTGCCAGAGCTCTTTAAGGCCGATGCCGAACTTTTGCGGCTCCCGGCCCTCTTCCAATTTGAAGCGTGCCATCAGCTGCTTGGCGAGCGAGCCGCGAACGCCTTCGCCGATGAGGGTGTATTTGCCGTGTAGCTCCATGCCGCGCGTGAAGCCCGACTTCGGTTTGCCGTCACGGCCGACACCCATGTCACCGGTCGCGACGCCTTTCACAGCGCCTTGTTCGTCGTAGAGAACTTCGGCGGCGGCGAAGCCCGGGTAGATTTCGACGCCGAGTTCCTCCGCTTGCTTGGCGAGCCAGCGGCAGATGTTGCCGAGGCTTGCGATGTAGTTGCCGTGGTTCCACATCAACGGCGGCATCAGAAAGTTCGGAACGCGGAGCGAACCCGATGGACCTAGGTAGAGAAAACGGTCATCGGTGACCGGCGTGTCGAGCGGTGCGCCCTTTTCCTTCCAATCGGGGATCAGTTCGTTAATCGAGATCGGATCGATAACGGCGCCGGAGAGAATGTGCGCGCCGACCTCGGAACCCTTTTCGAGCACGCAGACTGTGATTTCCTTGCCGGTCTCGGCGGCGCGCTGTTTGAGGCGGATCGCGGCCGATAGGCCCGCGGGCCCCGCACCCACGATAACAACGTCGTATTCCATGGCTTCGCGCGGCGCCGAACTCATCTGGTCGCTCTATCCTTCTGGAACCGGCCGATAAGAGGTGGGTTTCAGTGGGCCGGTGAAATGCGGTATCACGCACACAAGTTAGGGGCCGGGATGGGCCACGGTCAACGCAGGTAACACTTTGAACCACACGGTGGATCCGACGGAAGCGCGCGCGCTGCTCAAGTGGCTGGTCGATGCCGGGGCGGACGAGGCGTTGTCGGACACGCCCGTGGACCGCTTTACCGTAGCGGCGGAACCGGAACCGGTGCGTTCGGAAAGCATCGCGCCTGCACCGCGTGTGCGAACGAGCGAACCTCTGCCGCAACGCACACCAGAACCGTTGCCGTTGCGTGCACCGGCGTCTTTTGCGGTGACACAAGCGACTGCCGGCGGCGCGGGCGAGATTGCGGCGCGGTGCAAGACGCTCGATGAACTGAAGGCCGCCGTCGAAGCGTTTGAGGGATGCGCGCTGAAGGTCACCGCGAAGAGCACCGTGTTCGCGGACGGTCATCCCGACGCGAACGTGATGCTCATCGGCGAGGCGCCAGGACGCGACGAAGACTTGCAAGGCTTGCCGTTCGTCGGACGCAGCGGGCAACTGCTCGACCGGATGTTGAATTCGATCGGGCTCGATCGATCGTCGAGCGCTTACATCACGAACGTCATCTTCTGGCGACCGCCCGGCAATCGTCCGCCGACGCCGGAAGAGGCTGCGATCTGCGCACCCTTTCTGTTACGTCACATCGAACTCAAACAACCCAAGGTTTTGTTGCTGCTCGGCGGCACGCCGGTGAAGCACGTGCTGAACGTCGAAGAAGGCATCACGAAAATTCGGGGACGGTGGGGCCGCATTGTCGT
>JBKJZU010000440.1:0-6990 GCA_046715015.1 Micropepsaceae bacterium | reverse complement strand
CTCCAGATGCTCAAGATGCTCGAAGCCTACGACCTGAAGAAAATGGGCCGCGGCTCCGCCGACGCGCTGCACGTGATGGTCGAAGCAAAGCGCCTGGCCTTCGAAGACTTGGCCAAGTTCTATGCCGACCCGGCAACCTACGACATGCCGGTCGCGCAACTGATCTCCGGCGACTACGCCAAACAGCGCCGCGCGCTTATCAGCATGGACCGCGTGAACCCGAATGTGCCGCCGGGCGAAATCAAACTACGCCAAGGCGACACGACCTATCTCACCACCGCCGACAAGGACGGCATGATGGTCTCGCTCATCCAGTCGAACTATCGCGGCATGGGCTCGGGCCTCGTCGCCGATGGGCTCGGCTTCATGTTCCAAGATCGTGGCGAGCTCTACGCGCTCGAACCCGGCCACGCGAACGTCTACGCGCCCGGCAAGCGTCCGTTCCAGACGATCATCCCCGCCTTCGTCATGAAGGACGGCAAACCCTGGATGAGCTTCGGCCTCATGGGCGGCGACATGCAGCCGCAAGGCCACGTGCAGGTCGTCGTCAACATGATCGACTTCGGCCTGAACGTGCAGGAAGCGGGCGACGCCGCGCGCTTCCGCCACGAAAGCTCCGAAGACTGGTCGCGCAAAGACTCCGCCGGTGTCGGCGAACTGATGCTCGAAACCGGCGTCGGTGCCGGCGTCCGCGCCGAACTCGAACGCCGCGGCCACAAGCTCGTCAAAGGCGACGGCAGCTTCGGCGGCTACCAAGCGATCCTGCGCGACCCCGAAACCGGCGTCTATTGGGGCGCCAGCGAAATGCGCAAAGACGGCGCCGCGATGGGCTATTGAGGCGTGGCTTCATTCGACGCTTTCACATCGCGCTCGTGCCCTGCGTGGTTCCGCGACGCCGGCTTCGGCGTCTTTATCCATTGGGGGATGTTCGCGATCCCGGCCTGGGCGCCGCGCGGTCGGCCGATCCACGAGCTGATGCGCGACCACTACGACGACATGAACGCGCACATCCCGTACGCCGAATGGTACGAGAACGCGATGCGGCTGCCCGGTAGCCCGACCGCGGCGCATCACAAGGCAACCTACGGCGATCGTCCGTACACGTCGTTCCGCTCCGCGTTCGACAGCGCGGCCGAAGCGTTCGACGCGAACGCGTGGGCGGATCTCTTCAAACAGGCCGGCGCCAAATACGTCGTCTTCGTGACCAAGCACCACGACGGCTACTGCCTGTGGCCGACGAACGTCGAAAACCCTTGGCGTCCGGGCTGGAACACGAAGCGCGACTTCGTCGGCGAATTGGCTGAGGCCACCCGCGCCCGCGGCATGCGCTTCGGCCTCTATTACTCCGGCGGCCTCGATTGGACGGCGCGGCCTGAGCCGATCGCCAACCTCGGCGACATGTTCGCCTGCGTGCCGACCGAGCGCGCCTATTGCGACTATGCCGCCGCACAGTTGCGCGAACTGATCGACCGCTACGAACCAAGCGTCCTCTGGAACGACATCGCCTGGCCGTCGGCGGCGCAAGTCCCGACTCTGTTCGAGCACTATTACGCGCGCGTGCCCGACGGCGTCGTCAACGACCGCTGGTTCGCGGAGGAAACGCTGTTCAACGGCCTGCGCGATCCCGCAGCGCGCGCGAACTTCAATGCCGTCATCAAGGCCCGCATCGCCGCCTCCACCGGACCGCAAGAAAACCCGGCCCCGCCCCACTGCGATTTCCGCACCGTCGAATACGGCCTGGGCGCAATCCCAGCGAACAAGAAATGGGAATCCTGCCGCGGCTTAGGCTTGGCGTTCGGCTACAACCGCAACGAACGCACCGAAGACTACCTGACCGGTGAGGGACTGATCGCACTCCACCACGATGTCACCGCGAATGGCGGCAACCTGCTCATCAACGTGGGTCCGATGGCCGACGGCACGATCCCGCCCGAACAAAGCGAACCGCTGCGCGCTTTGGGTGCACGTTTGCGCTAAAGCAAAAAAAGAAAACGGCCCCACCTTGCGGTAGAGCCGTTCCCCCGAGTGGTGACGCTCGTTTAACGCCGGATGCGTACGGGCCGCGCGTTGCTGCGCATGAAGCCCATAAGCTGAGACCCCAATATGTACATCAGCAAACCCAACCCGCCGACGGCAACTTCGAACACGGGAAACTCGGACGCGTCGCTGCGCGAGCGCGAGGCAGGACGTCGCGCACTGGCGACCGCTTCGGCCGCCTTGCCGCCGACGAAGCCGACGGACTCGGCCGCTTGCGCACTGCCGCTGCCGCCTGTCGAAACTTGACCTTGCGGGATGACGGCCTTCACAGGCTCTTTGTTCGAACCGCCACCCGCCATGCGAGCGAGCTGCGCGGGTTGCGGCGCGGCCGTTGCGAAGTTGTCGGTCGTCTCACGGCCCGCCAGACGCAAGCCCGATGAGGTCGCAAGGCTGGCGCCGCGCGGATCGTCCACGCCGCGAGGATCGTTGACGCCGCGCGGATCGTCCACACCCCGTGGATCGTCCACACCGCGGGGATCATCGACACCGCGCGGATCGTCGACCGAACGGCCACCGAGGCCCGCGCCCGAAGACGTCAACGACGCCGGACCCGCTTTCGCGCTGCCGCCCAACGCCTTCTGCCAACCGCCTTCGTTGCTGGCGATCGTGCGCGCCACTTTCGTGCCGCTCATAACTTCAATCTGCGTGGAAAGCGCGCTGCGCACGCGCACGGTCGAACCGGGTTTGACCAGTGTCACCGCGTTGCGCCACGGCGTCGCCACTTCGACGGCGCCCTCGCGCACGTGCACGGCCGAGGATCCCTCGTTCACCGAAACCGTGAACGCCGTACCCTTCACGATCGCAGCCAAGAACGGCGTGTCGACTTCGAAATGCGGTTTGTTGCGCTTGCCGATGTTGAAGAGGACGGAGCCCATGTCCTGCGCGATGTGCGTGCCGGCAGCGTTTTCACCGGTCAACGTGACGCGGCTTTGCGGCGAGAGCACGATCTGCTCTTCGCCGCGGCGAAGCACCACGCGCCCGCCCACACCGGTCGTGATGACCGTGCCTTCCTCCAACACGGCGCTGGGGGCCACGGCAACGCGGATCAGACCGTTCGAACTCACCGCGACGTCGCCGGCGCTGCTGACCAGCCGCCACGCGTTCGTTACGTCGCCCGCGATGGCCGTCGACGCGAGCAAGCTCGCCGCCAAGGCCACCGAAACACGTCCCATGAGTTTGCGCATCGCCGAAACTCCTTTTGCGCGGTTTCCCACGCTTCCCCGCCAGTGTCGCGCGCAGGGTCCAAACGAATTGCAAAAAACTTGAGTTAATGGCGCCCGCTCAATGCGTGGCGGCCCACCGATGCGGTGTTAAAATGAACAATGTGCTAACGCGATCGCAGAAACAGCGCTTCGGTGACACGATAAACCGCGGATGTCCCGTGCAGGGACACCCGCGTCGCAACCGTAAACAAATCGTTGCGTGGGCCTTAGACGGCGTACTCGGCGACCGCGATCGCCATCGCAGCTTCCGGATCGTAGATAAAGATCGTGCCGCTTTCGGCGCCGCCGCGCTTGATCAGCGTGGGCGCGTTCAGTTGGCGCAGCCGCTCGTAGGCCGGCTGGGGGACCAGCGCCTCGTATGCGCCGTAGTTGCCCTTCTGCGGTGCAGGTCCGCTCGTCCATGCCGGCAGGTTCATCGAGTTCGGCTCGCCGATGTCGTAAAGCGCGTCCGTCGCGCCCTGCGCCGTGCCGCCGCCCGGCGGAAAGATCTCCGGGTTCATCATCCATAGGCCGCTCGTCATCTCCGTATAGACGAGGCGCCCTTTCGCATCGAACACGCGGCCCACCATCGACGGGTTCGAGCAATCGGGTCCCAACGCCTCGACGATAAGCCGGTCGCCCGGTTGCGCACTCGTGAACGAAACCGCGCGTTGGAACGGCTGCGCACAGGCCTGAGCGTTGGGCGGCGCAGACGTTTCGGCGGGCGGCGCTTCCGGTACCCAGGGCGGCGCTTCCGGTCGTGCGACCGGCCCGACCACCGGTCCGCAAATCTGTTCGCACCCGCCGAGCGCCACCCCAGCCACCAGCACCAAAGCCAATCCGCGCATGTCCAAGCCTCCAGGTCTTGTCTCAGGCCCCCATTCCATGCGGCAATTCCGCCGGTTTCAAGGCCCCGCGCGCCCTTGCCCCCAATCCTCAAATCCGTATAGTCCGCCGCTTCCGAAACCGGCCGCGGCCGGAGGGCATGGGATCACATCCCTTGGGGCGGTTTCGCCCGACAGCCTCTCCCGGTCCATCGCAGCTCGCACAGCCAAGGGGGCCGTGCCAGGGGCGCCGCGGTCCACTATGAGGCTCCCATGCCGTTATACGAGCATACCTTTATCGCGCGCCAAGACGCCGCGCAGACGCACGTCGAGCAACTGGCCGATCAGATGAAAGCCATTGTCGAAGCCGGTGGCGGCAAAGTCGCCAAGCTTGAACATTGGGGACTGCGGTCGCTGACGTTCAAGATCAACAAGAACCGCAAGGGCCACTACGTTCACTTCAATATCGACGCGCCTTGGGCGGCCGTTGGTGAAATGGAACGTCAGCTCAAGCTGAACGAAGACGTCATCCGTCAGCTGACGGTGCGCGTCGACTCGTTCGAAGAAGGACCCTCGGCCGGCATGCTGGCGAAGCAGGCGAGAGAACGCCGCGACGCGAAGTGGGGCCGCCGTGAGGATGAAGGCTACGAAGCCCCAGAAGAAGGAGCAGCCTCATGAGCGGCGGATACGGTTACGCCGGTGGTGGCGGTGCAGGTGGTGGTGGCGGCGGCGGTGGTGACCGCGGCGGCCGCGAAGGTGGCGGCGGCTTCGGCGGCGGTGGTCCGCGTGGCGACCGCGAAGGCGGCGGCTTCGGCGGCGGTCCGCGCGGCGATCGCGAAGGTGGTGGCGGCTTCGGCGGCGGCGGTGGTGCCGGCGGCCGGCGTCCGTTCTTTCGCCGTCGCAAGACGTGCCCGTTCTCGGGCGCGAACGCACCCAAGATCGATTACAAGGACGGCAAGCTGCTCTCTCGCTTTATCTCTGAGCGCGGCAAGATCGTTCCCTCACGCATCACGGCAGTCTCGGCCAAGAAGCAGCGCGAACTCGCAACTGCGATCAAGCGCGCCCGCTTCCTGGCTCTGCTCCCGTACGTCGTAGGTTAGAGGAGCAAGACCCATGCAAGTGATCCTGCTCGAACGCGTCGAAAAGCTCGGCCAGATGGGCGAAGTTGTAAAGGTGAAGGACGGCTTCGCCCGCAACTTCCTGCTGCCGAACAAAAAGGCGCTGCGCGCGACGAAAGACAACATCGCCCGCTTCGACAAAGAAAAGGCGCAGCTTGAGGCGCGCAACCTCACGCTGAAGAAAGAGGCCGAAGGCGTCGCCAAGACGCTCGACAAGCAGAAGTTCGTCATCCTGCGTCAGGCTGGCGAAACCGGCATGCTCTACGGTTCGGTCTCCACGCGCGACATCGCCGATGCGGTCACGGCCGGCGGCATCACGCTGAACCGCGCCCAGATCGTGCTCGACAAGCCGATGAAGGAGTTGGGTCTCCACGACGTCAAAGTGGCACTCCACCCGGAAGTCCGCGTCGGCATCACGGTCAACGTCGCCCGCACGGTGGAAGAAGCAGAACGTCAGGCGCGCGGTGAAGACGTGCTAAAGACGGACGCTGAGCAAGCCCGTGTCGACGCCGAAGCGCTGTTCGAAAGCGACGAAGCCGCAAGTGGCCTGAAGGGCGACCGCGACGAGGCGGACGAAAAGCCCGCGGCCGAGCCGAAGCCCAAGAGAGAAAAGAAGGCCGCAGCCGAAAAACCGGCCGCGACCGACGCAGAACCCGCGGACGAGAAGTCAGCGGCCAAGAAGAAAAAGAAGAAAGAAGAATAAGCTCAATCGGGAAACGATCCAGAAATCGGGGCCGCGGGGAAATTCCTCGCGGCCCTTTTTCTTGTCCCCGCGCGTCAGCGCAGTGAAGAGTCACCCTTAAACACGAAGACCACGAAGGTTTCACAAAGAGGCACCAAGACGCTCGTGAACCGGCGGCGAAGCTGGCGGCGCGAAGCGCCATTGTTGCGCGCGTGCCGCGCGCGGGCGCTTAGGGCATGAGCGTCTTGGTGCCCCTTCGTGCGTCCTTCGTGGTCTTCGTGTTTAGGGCTGACGCGACGCCGCACTGACGTTCACGGCAGTGAGTGGCGGGAACAGCTTTTTTCCGAGCGTCAACCTCCGTACAATATCCCCCAATTCGAATCATCTGCGCGCTTGACACAAGATGCGCGCGCGAACGCAACCGATGCTCCACGAAGAGCTGTGCATATTTCGCCAAGGTGATTGCGAACAGAACCTCAATCGCGTTTTTAGGACCCCATGAGCCTCGCCATCGCCCCCAAACCGGATCTGCCGGAAAAGTACCGCCAAGCGCCTTTCGATGTGGAGGCGGAGCAGGCGCTGCTCGGCGCTATCCTCGTCAACAACGACGCGTTCGAGCGCGTGTCGGGCTTCCTCGAGCCTGAGCACTTTCACGAGCCGATGCACCAACGCATCTTCGAGGCGCTCGCGCGCGTGATCCGCAAAGGTCAGCTCGCCTCGCCCGTCACGCTGCGCCCGTATTTCTCGCTCGACGCTTCGATGAAAGAAGTGGGTGGCGCGGATTATCTCGCCGAACTCTCGCGCTTCTCGCCGACGGTCATGAACGCCGCCGACTTCGGCCGCATGATCTTCGAACTCGCGCAACGCCGCGACCTGATCCGCGTCGGCGAAGAAATCGTCAACCTCGCCTACGATCCGCCGGTCGACCTGTCGCCGGCCGAGCAAGTCGAAGAAGCGGAGAAACAACTTTACGGCATCGCCGAGAAGGGTCGCTTCGGTGGCGGCTTCAAATCCTTCGCCCAAGCGATCACCGGCGCGATGGAAGTGGCCGAGCGCGCCTATCAATCGCCAAGCCACGTCACGGGCGTCGGCTCCGGCTTCGTCGACATCGACAGTCTGCTCGGCGG